>JADWMI010000336.1:0-1282 GCA_015767395.1 Bacteroidota bacterium
AAATGGTTGTCTTTTGCAGCAATAGAAAAAGGACTGTTTGAAATAGGTCCAACAGGATGAATTTCTTCAAATGTTGAAATATTTTGCAAGTTACTTTCTAAGATTCCAAATTCCTGAGTTCCCAAAAACATGATGTCTTCTTCAAAATAAGCAGTATTTAAACTGAAATAAAACTCATCTGAAGCTGTACTTGTATAATTTACAATATCAACATAATTGAAATCCAGAACATTTACAATTCTTTGAGTTGAAATCGTCAGATAGTTAGACGACGACTTTAAACTTCTTATGTTTTGCGTGTAAGATTTTATAGGTGTTATCATACTCGCATTGAAAGAAAATAAATTACGCCCTCTAGAAGTAATTACATTATTGTTAAACATTTCAATTGAAACAAAATTGCCTGTAAAGTTATGAGTCCAACTTTTATAGTCTATTAAACTCGGATCAAAAACATTAGCAGTAAAAATACCATCTTCAGTTGCTGCATAAATATTTTCATCAACTATTAGTATTTCATTTACTTCAATTTCAGTGGACTGGTCACCAATAAAATAGGTGTCTCCAAATTGTAAGCTTTCTATATTATAAATTACGATTGCAAATGAAGTAGATAAATATAATTTGTTGTCAAGTTCTGTAATATCGTTTATCTGTTTATTTCCCGAATAATTGAAATTAACAATATCTTTAGCAATGGTAATATTCCCTTTTTTGTCAATTATTTCTAATAATCCAGTATCATATCCAATTATCAATTTCTCAAAAGATTTACTGTAAAATATACTCGTAGTTGATTCTCCTGAAAGACCATTGACCGATGATATTTTATGAAGTTCTTCTGAACTTAAATTGTATTTAAATACTGCATTGTCAACAATGGCATAAATATCATCATCAACTTTAATAAAATCTTTTACATTGTTATAGGAATAAAAGTCCTCCCAGCTCTCAGAATAATCTATTTGAGCCAAACAAATTTGAAAAAAAAGTAATAATATTATTTGAGTAATTTTCTTCATAAATTAATTCAAATATATCTATTAAAAATGGAAAGGTTTTAGTTTATCAGTAAATTTTTATTCAAAAAAAAACCTTGAACATTGTAATTTGAATTACAATGTTCAAGGAATAAATAAATCAACCCCAAAGACTTATTTAATGTTTTTATGCATAGTGTCAAAACCCCTCTTGACAAGAATACAAGACAAATATACATTGGTTATAGCAATATTTTTAATGAAATTCACAAATGCCTATAAAAAACACATAAACGGTTAAA
>JADWMI010000336.1:1382-3197 GCA_015767395.1 Bacteroidota bacterium
CTTCTAATTGATAATTCTATTGTTTTTTTGCCTTCCTTTTTCATGATCCCATGCCAAATTGAATTTTCAATAAAAGGTTGTAAAAATAAAGGTGGAACTTTTATAGGTTCTAAATTCAAATCGTCCTCAACATTTACGGTATATTCAAAACCTCCATTAACCCGCATTTGTTCTAATTTAACATATAATGATAGGATGCCCAATTCCTCTGCCAATGTTGATGTTGGGCTTGATGAACTATTTAAAATAATACGAATTAACCGAGAGAATTTAGTAATATAATCTGATGCTTTTTCCACCTCACTTTTTAATACAAAATTGTTAATTGAGTTTAAAGAATTGAATAAGAAATGTGGATTCATCTGACTTTGCAAAGCAGTCATCTTCAACTCCTCCATCTCCTTTAATTTCACGGCTAATCGTATTTCTGCATTCTTGCTTTTTTGTTCAATTTTTTTAATTATAGAACCAATAATCACCGATAAAATTAAACACTGTATTACAACTCCTGCATAAATGAAAAACATAGGTTGAATTCCTTTATTTGTAAAAGCTTCTGGCCCTATAATTAGTTCAAAAAAAGTAATGTTTGCTAAAATCAAATAAAAAAGAGTCGCTATTACAAAATATACTGTTGAGCTATCTTTGATTCTAGTACTTATTATATAAAATGTATAAAGCGTAAACAGTGTTAAAAGTGGCGCAATAATTAAAAAGGCCTTTACTTGAAACTCATAGCCAAGGAAAAATTGAATTAAAATAAAAACCGGCGCTAAAAGCAGTAAAACTTTAATTTCGATCTGAAGATATTTATCCCACTCCAATAAGTTCCCTCTTGAATCCAGCAAAAATCTTGCAAAAGCAATGTAAGCGGCATAGGCTAATAATTGAATAGAAAAATTGGCATATGAAGAATAGTTGCTAATTAAATTCTCAAATAATGGCTGTAACAAATAAAGTGTAATTCCTAATAAGTATAGGCTATAGTAGAGGTATAATTTGTTTTTATTCTGAAAAAATATAATTAAATGATATAAGAACAAGAT
Organism: Bacteroidota bacterium; assembly: GCA_015767395.1. The sequence goes on from JADWMI010000336.1 coordinate 2,429, forward strand.
AAATAAGCCTCCCCTAATCCACGAATATATTTCAGAATGAAAATCTAGTAACATTCTCTAATCAAGATAAAGTTTCTTAAATAATTCTACTTTTCTATTTCTACTAATACTTGCAGTTAACCCATTGGTCATAATTAATTCTCCACCCAATCCTTTCAAATATTCTTTTACATGATTCAGGTTAATTAAATACGAATTATGAACCCTGAAAAATTCAGTAAACATAAATTTTTTCTCAACTTCTTTTAACGTTTTTGAAACTACAATTTGCTGCTCAGACTTCAAGTAAATAGTGGTATAGCTTTTATCAGATTTTAACATCACAACATCATCTCTTTCTAACAAATACACCTTTCCGTCGGCAGAAATATTAATTTTATCATTATTGTCATTCAAATTATTCAATAATAATTGCAATTTATTCTCTAAAAGGTCCCCTTTTTTAGGTTTTTTTATTTTTTCAATTGCAGCCAATAATTCGTCTTTGTCAACTGGTTTTAATAAATAATCAATAGCAGAAACTTTTATTGCTTTTAGTGCGAATTCGTCGTGGGCGGTTGTGAAAATTAAATTAAAATCTCTATTATTTAACTTTTCAATCATTGAAAATCCATCCATTTCTGGCATTTGGATATCCAAAAACACAACATCTGGTTTTTCCTGATCAATAATATCAATTGCCTTAATTGGAGAATTACAAGTTGTAACTTCCACATTATCAATATAATTATTCAATTTCCATTCTAGTGCTTCTAAGGCATCATTTTCG
>JADWMI010000095.1 GCA_015767395.1 Bacteroidota bacterium
ATATAGATTTAAGTCACTGGAAAGTAAGACTTCCTATTGGCAATCCAACGAAAAACGCAACTTACTATTAATTAGTGAGTTGCGTTTTTATCTAGTGGCCCCGACAGGATTCAAACCTGTAACCGCTGGAGCCGAAATCCAGTGCGCTATTCAGTTGCGCCACGAGGCCTATTTATATTGTTGTTTTACCCTAGCAGCTCTTTTACAGCCATTGAAATCGCTTTTCCATCAGCTTTACCAGCCAATTGTTTTGATGCCATACCCATTACTTTACCCATATCTTTCATTGAAGAAGCACCAACCTTTGCCATAATTTCAGCTATTATTTTCTTCAACTCATCTTCACTCATTTGTTCTGGTAAAAATTGAGCAATTACTTCAACTTGGGCCAATTCTGGCGCAGCTAAATCATTTCTATCTTGAGATAAATATATTGCGGCACTATCTTTTCGTTGCTTAACCAACTTTTGAAGCAATACAATTTCTTCTGTTTCACTTAATTCTTCTGAACCTCCACTTTTAGTTTTCGCTAATAATATTTCAGATTTTATAGCTCTTAATGACTCTAAAGCAACAGCATCCTTAGATCTCATAGCTTCTTTCATTTTTACCATTAAATTTTCTTGTAAACTCATCATAAATTATTTGGTTCTGCGAATATAAAAAAAAAGAACTCGAAAATCCTCAATATGATGTGAAGATTTTCGAGTTAAAACTTAGAAAATTAATCTAAGGGCAATCGTCTTTGGGCATTATGTTTTAATCTACATTGTCATGTAAAAAAGAATTGTTAGAACGCAATTGAATCCCTTCGTTATCATCAATTTCCAATGTTGTTCTTGAAGCATTAATTTCAGAAGAATGTGACGCTTCATTTAAATTAACACCTCTTCTTTTATAGGCTGGTTCTTTTTCAATTTCATCAATGTTATTATTTACCTTATGTGTAAATTTATAATTGAAGTTTTTCATCTTTTCACGTCTTTCAGCAGCTCTTTTTTGCAACTCAGCTATCGTTAAATCTAACGGTGAAACTTCTTTATAATCAACTACTTCTTGCTCATTAACATCAATTTCTTCTTTTGAAACTAACGTCATATTTAATTCACTAACCGCTTCATTATCAACAGTTTTATTAACTGGCTTTGTTGCTTTTGCTAAATTAGATTCTAACTCCGTATAATCTTCTAACGTAAAGTACACATCTTCTTCAATTTTTTTGGTTGCTTTTATTTCTTGGTGTTCAACAACTTCAATCTCTGCAATATCAATTTGAGGTTCTACCTGATCAATAGGCTCCTTTACGTCTTCCACTAAAGGTAATTCAAATGTTAAAGCAGTTTGACTTTCATCTTCTTTAACTTCAATTGGCTCTTCAACTACATTTGTAATATCAGTAATTACAAAATCATCTTCTTTCACAATTGCGATCTCATCGTAAACTACATCAATATTTTTTATAAATTCTGTTGTCGGAATTATTCTAAATTCATCCTCTTTTTCTTCCCCTAAATCAAATACAACTTTATCTTCAACAACAGGTATTTCTTTTATTGGCGCATTTAATGTATGTCTACCAGCAGTCATTGGTTTGTCATCCGATAAATCAAAAGAAGATTTTTGTTCCTCTTCTAGTATGTGTATAACTTTCTTGGCTTCCGTATTTGAAATTTCATGCTGTTGATCTTTATCAAAACCCGTTGCAACAATAGTAACTGAAATGGCATCTCCTAAAGTTTCATCTTCACCAACACCCATAATAATATTTACATCTGATTTGGCTTCAGCTTGAATAAAATCGTTAATTTCTCCAATTTCATCAATCGTTATTTCTTCCTGACCTGAAACAATTAAAAGTAATACGTTTTTAGCTCCTGTGATTTTATTGTCGTTTAATAAAGGTGAATCCAATGCTTTTGAAATCGCTTCTTCTGATCTGTTTGTACCAGTAGCTGAAGCTGACCCCATAATTGCAGTACCACTATTTGACAATACGGTCTTAGCATCCTTTAAATCTATGTTTTGGGTATAATGATGTGTAATAACTTCAGCGATACCTCTAGACGCTGTAGACAACACTTCATCAGCCTTAGAAAAACCGGCTTTAAAACCTAAATTTCCGTAAACTTCACGAAGCTTGTTGTTATTAATTACCACCATGGAATCTACATACTGACGCAACTTATCAATCCCCTTTTGAGCTTGTTCATTACGCATTCTACCCTCAAACGAAAAAGGAATTGTTACTATACCAATGGTTAACAAATCCAACTCTCTTGCAATTCTAGCGATAACAGGTGCAGCCCCTGTACCAGTTCCACCACCCATACCAACGGTGATAAAAACCATTTTAGAGCTCGTCTCTAACATTGCTCTAATCTCCTCAATACTTTCTTCAGCTGCGTTTGCTCCTACCTCTGGATTCGCTCCAGCTCCTAAACCTTCAGTTAATGAAACTCCTAATTGAATTTTAGTTGGAATTGAACTATTGTCCAATGCTTGTTTATCAGTATTGCAAATTACAAAATCAACACCGTGTATCCCTTGAGAATACATGTGGTTAACGGCATTGCTACCTCCGCCACCTACTCCGATGACTTTAATTACGTTTGACTGATTTCTGGGTAAATCGAAAGAAATGTTGGTGAAATCTGTTGATTCTGGCATAATATATTTATTTGGTTGGTTGGTATAATGTTCTTTTTCTAAATTTTAATTTACTCTGCGTTGTCTAAAAAGTCCTTAAACTTTTCTCCCCATTTTTCGAATATTGTTTTCTTAGGGGGTTTTGGAGGGACTTTTATTTCAGGCACCTCCTGATCTTCATTTTCAGAAGTTTCAACTGGCGTCTCAATCACTATTTTGGCATTTTCTTTGTCCAATATTTTCAATCCATTCATCAATAACCCGACAGTTGTTGCGTATGCTGGACTCGATAAGCTCTCATCTGAATCACCAGCTAAATGCTCATTTGGATATCCAATTCTAGTATCCATTCCCGTTATATATTCAACCAATTGTTTTAAATGCTTTAATTGTGCTCCACCACCTGTAAGCACAATACCTGCAATTAATTTTTTCTTTGGTTCTTCGTATCCGTAATTTTTTATTTCTAAAAATACTTGCTCAATAATTTCAACAACACGCGCATTTATTATTTTTGAAAGATTTTTAAGTGTAATTTCTTTTGGATCTCTTCCTCTTAAACCAGGAATCGAAACAATTTCGTTGTCTTTGTTTTCACCAGGCCATGCTGAACCAAATCTTGTTTTCAACAATTCAGCTTGTTTTTCAATAATAGAACAACCTTCTTTAATATCTTCCGTGATTACATTCCCACCAAATGGGATTACCGCTGTATGACGAATAATTCCATTTTTAAAAATGGCCAAATCTGTTGTTCCACCTCCAATATCTATCAAGGCAACTCCTGCTTCCTTTTCTTCATTACTTAATACAGCCTCAGCTGATGCCAAAGGTTCTAAAGTAATTCCAGCTAAATTCAACCCCGCACTTTTAATGCATCGGCCAATATTTCTAATAGATGAAACCTGTCCTACTACGACATGGAAATTGGCTTCTAAACGACCTCCATACATTCCAACTGGCTCTGCAATCTCTGCTTGCCCATCAACCTTAAATTCCTGTGGAAGCACATGAATTATTTCTTCTCCAGGAAGCATTACCAACTTGTATACTTGTTGCTCTAACTTTTCTAAATCCTCATCGTCAATTACTTCTTCAGCATTTGGGCGGGTTATATAGTCACTGTGCTGCAAACTTCTAATATGCTGCCCGGCAATCCCTACAACGGCATCTGTAATTTTTAATCCTGAAACAGCAATGGCTTCATCAACTGCCATTTGAATAGACTGGATCGTTTGTGTAATATTATTTACAACACCACGATGAACACCCATACTTTTGGCTTTTCCAATACCTAGTATTTCTATTTTTCCATACTCATTTCTACGTCCAATCATAGCGGCAATTTTAGTTGTCCCTATGTCTAGCCCCACCGAAATATCCTTGTGTTCCATATTCTACTTTTTTGTACACACAACCTGATTGTTGTATTCTAAATTTATTGATATGTAATTATCTATTGATTGATCTGCCATTGTTTTATTAAAAAATGAATTCAGGTTTTTAAATTTTGAATCCAAATTTTCAATTTTTCCAATTTCTATTTTTTGATCTCCAATTCTAGTTATCAAAACAAACTCATTATTCTTCATTTTCTCAACCGCAACAATTTGTTTTTTTAAAAAATCATCATTCAATATTTTTGAAACCAACAAATGAATTTGATCATTATCATCCTCTCCAATATCTCCTGAAATTAACAAAACTCTTGCCGAATAATTGATTGACAAAGGCATTGTTTTAGCCTGTGAATCAATATAATAATCTTTGTTTTGAGTGATAACTCTTGCTATTGGTGTTCGCTGTTTTATTTTGGTTTTTAGCAAACCATCAACAGTCAAAAAAACGGAAGCACTTTCTACCATGGGGTGTGATAAAACATTGGCCTCGAGTTTGTGTAAATCTATAACACTTTTTGATTGATTTTTAACAGCTTTTCCATTTTGTATTAACAATTTATTAACCATTTGATAATCCATAAAAAGGTTGTTGCCTTCTTCAAATTCAACGCTCACATCTTGTACTCTCACATCCTTATTTTTCTCATGAGAGAAACCTACTAAAAATCCTACGGACACTAGTAAAATCAACCCTTTTATGATGTTCCAATTAATTTTCAATGGTCAAATTGTTTTTAATATTTTCTACTAATTCACCTATATCTCCCGCACCAATTACAACAATAATTTGAGCTTTGGATTTTAATATGTTTCCAACTAGTTTCTCTTTAGCTGAAATTTGTTTTTTATCAATCGAAATTTTACCTAACAACCATGCTGAATTCACACCTTCAATAGGCAACTCCCTAGCTGGGTAAATATCCAATAATATCAACTCATCAAATTTTGACAAACTTGATGCAAAATCATCTATAAAATCTTTTGTTCTACTAAATAAATGTGGCTGAAAAACGCCTAAAACTTTTTTGTCAGGGTACAATTCTCGAACAGAACTTACAACGGCATTTATTTCTGTTGGATGATGTGCATAATCATCAATCAATACTAAATTTTCCGAATTTATCTTATAAGAAAAACGTCTTTTTATGCCCTTAAATGAAAGTAAAGCTTTGGCAATGACTGGTAATGGAACTCCAAAACTATTAGCCATTGCCAAAGCTGCCACTGCATTTAGCACATTGTGTTTTCCTGGTAGACTTATTTTTATGTTTTTTATAACTTCTGAAGGTGTTTTTACATCAAAAATGTAAGCACCATTTTCAATTCTAATATCTTGGGCGTCAAAATCTGCTTTTTCCTCAATTCCATAAGTGAGTCCTTCAATTGGCAATCCTTTTCGAACTATTAAGGTTTTTGAAACTTGAGAAGCAAAATCTATAAACGACTGTTCCAATGCGGCATGCTCACCATAAATATCCAAATGATCCGCATCCATTGATGTAATACAAGCAATAGTTGGAAAAAGTTTTAAAAATGAACGATCAAACTCATCTGCTTCAACTACTGAAATTTCACTTCCACCTAAGATTAAATTAGAATTGTAGTTTTCTGATATTCCACCCAAGAAAGAGGTTGCATTCACATCTGCTTCTTTTAAAACATGACCCAATATTGTTGATGTTGTGGTTTTTCCATGAGTACCAGCAACTGCAAAACAAAAAGTGTTTTTTGTAATCTCACCTAAAATTTCAGAACGCTTTAATACTCTGAAATTATTGCTCATAAAATAAGTTAACTCTGTATGATTTTTAGGCACAGCAGGCGTGTAAACTACAATGGTATTTTTACTGTTTTTGAATTCACTTGGAATTAATTCAACTGAATCTTCAAAATGAATTTGAATATCAATATTTTGAAGTGAATTGGTAATGTCGGTTGATGTTTTATCAAAACCCGCAACATTTTTACCATTGCATTTAAAGTAATTTGCAATAGCACTCATACCGATTCCACCGATACCAATAAAATAAACGTTATGTATATTTTCTAATTTCAATTTAACCAATTAATAATTTTTCAATTTCTTCAACAATATCCTTAGTTGCATTTGGCAATGCTAGTTTTTTTATATTTTCACTTAACCTTTGTTGTAGGCTCTCATCGGCAATCAACTCCGAAAACATTGTTTGAAACACTTCTAATGAAGTTTCTTCTAACAACAAAGCCGCATTTTTATTCACAACTGACAAGGCATTTTTAGTTTGATGGTCTTCGGCAACATTCGGCGATGGAATAAAAATTACAGGTTTTCCAACAATACACAATTCTGAAATTGACCCTGCTCCCGCTCTACTAATTAAAAAATCAGCCGCAGCATAAGTTAAATCCATCCTATTCAAAAATGCATGTGTTTGCACACCTTCTAACGCATCATATTTTTTAAACTCTTCGTAATACAATTTCCCTGTTTGCCAAATCACTTGAACTTGTTGTTCTACCAACCAATTAATATGTTTTTCAATTAAATTATTGACTGCTCTTGCACCCAAACTTCCACCAATAACTACCAATGTTTTTTTATTACTTTTTAATTTAAAATGAGTAATTGCCTCTTTTCTTTTCTCATCAATAGTTAACAAGTCTTGACGAACAGGATTTCCTGTTTTCACAATTTTATTTGAAGGGAAAAAGCGCTCTAAATCATCGTACGCTACACATATTTTATCAGCCTTTTTACTCAATAATTTATTGGTTATTCCTGGGTAGGAATTTTGCTCTTGAATAATGGTTTTAATTCCTTTAACACTTGCAGCATACAACGTTGGTCCACTCGCGAAACCACCGGTTCCAATAACAATTGTAGGCTTAAATTCTTTTATTATTTTATGTGCATTCCACAAACTACTCAATAGTTTAAAAGGAAAAACCAAATTATCAATTGTTAATTTTCGCTGAATGCCGGAAATCCACAAACCTTTTATTTCATAACCCGATTGTGGTACCTTTTCCATTTCCATTTTATCTTTAGCCCCAACAAATAAAAAGTTGGCATTAGGATACTTTTCCTTTAGCTCATTTGCTATAGAAATTGCCGGATATATATGTCCGCCGGTTCCACCGCCACTTAATATGATATTAATCGATTGCTTCATGTAAAACGTCTAATGGGTTTTCTTCTATTTCTTTACTTCCTGTTTTTTCTTTATTCGCCGATACGCTTAAAATAATTCCAATAGCCATACAGGTCATCCAAATTGAAGTTCCTCCGCTACTAATTAAAGGCAATGTTTGTCCTGTTACTGGAAATAAATTAACCGCAACCGCCATATTAATAATGGCTTGAAATATAATTGGCAATCCAACTCCAATTATTAGTAATGTTGCAAATATGCTTACAGCCTTTTTGGCTGCGACTATAATTCTAAAAAATAAAAAGAAATAAAGGCCTATCACCACTCCCGCACCAAATAACCCAAATTCTTCAACTATAATGGCAAAAATAAAATCGGAAGAAGATTGCGGTAAAAAGTTTTTCTGATTGCTTTTTCCTGGACCTCTTCCTGAAATTCCACCACTTGCTATGGCTATTTTTGCTTTTTCAACCTGATACCCTTCTTCAGCATTTTTATCTGAAAAATTTTCAATTCTACTAATCCAAGTATCAACTCTATTTGGTAGGACATCCGGAAATGCCTTTGCAGTAATTACAAATAGAGTTAACACCAATACACCTATCCCCACAACAGATGATAAATATTTAAATGGATAGCCGCCAATGAAACACACCAACAAAACCATTGAGAAAATAATAGCGGTAGTTGAAAAATTTGCTGGTAGAATAAACATTAAAGTTAGCGCAACTGGAATCCATAATTGAACTACACTTTCTTTAAAAACGATTACTTTATCTTTATTCCTTGCAAAATAACGGGCTACATAAATCATTAAAACCAACCCCGCAAACGTAGAAGTTTGAAAGCCAACACCAATAAATGGAATTTGAATCCAACGACTGGCATTTGCCCCACTAATGGTAGTACCTTGAGTAAGCGTATAAATTAATAAAAAAATAACCAGTGGCATTGCTAGTACAGAACCCCCACTGAAATACCTAAAAGGAACTTTATGAACCGCATAAATAATAAAAAAACCACATAATAATAAAAAAGCATGTTTAAATAAATGATAGGTGGTAGTACCATTATTGGCTACATACACCAAATTGGTACTTGCACTATACACGGGTAAAAACGACAATATTCCTAATATTGCGACTAATGCCCAAATAGCTCGATCACCTTCAATATTTTTAAAAATGTTTTTCATTTACAACTCCCTAACAGCTTGTTTAAATTTATCACCTCTATCTTCGTAATTTTCGAACAAATCAAAACTTGCACAAGCAGGAGATAGTAAAACTGTATCGCCCTTTTCTGCAATTTTATAAGCAACTTTTGTAGCTTCTTCAGCTCCAGCTGTCTCAACAATCAAATCAACCACATTGTAAAAAGTTTGCAC
>JADWMI010000096.1:0-5878 GCA_015767395.1 Bacteroidota bacterium
CGCTCATTAGAGCGAACAATTCCAACATAATTACTCATAATGGTTTTTACTTCATTTCTGTCGTGCGTAATTAATATTTTTTCCATGTTTTTTACAACACCACTGTCATTCCATACAGGTACATTAATAGGCTCTTTTATCTTGTCAAATCTTTTGGTTAAGTTTTGAAAAGCTTTATATGAAAAAACCAAACCTTCCAGCAACGAATTAGAGGCCAATCTATTTGCGCCATGAAGTCCAGATCGAGTAACTTCACCACTTGCATATAAATTTTTAATAGAAGTTTTGCCTTTTTTATTAACTGCGACACCTCCGCAAATATAATGTTGGGAAGGGCAAACAGGAATAAAATCTTTTCTAACATCAATTCCTAAAGTCAGGCATTTTTCATTAATGTTGGGAAAATGTTTTATAAATGCGTCGTAATCTAAATGTGTACAATCTAAATATACATTAGATGCTCCACTTTTTTTAAGTTCGCTATCAATGGCTCTAGCAACAATGTCACGAGAAGCTAATTCTTCACGCTCATCATATTTATACATGAATTTTTCACCATAATAATCTCTTAAAATAGCACCTTCACCGCGTACCGCTTCTGAAATTAAAAAGGCTGGATATTCTCCTGGGTTGTATAATGCTGTTGGATGAAATTGAATAAACTCCATGTCTGCAATTTCTGCTTTGGCTCTATAAGCCATGGTAATTCCATCACCAGTGGCAATCACAGGGTTTGTAGTTGTGCTATAAACTTGACCATTTCCACCAGTTGCAAGCATTGTTACTTTTGCTGAAAAGGTTTTAACACAATTTTTCTTTTCATCTAAAACATAAGCCCCATAGCAAGTGATTTTCTCTTCTCGTTTGGTTTGTTTTTGTTTTAATTGATGTTCTGTAATTAGGTCAATGGCGAAATGATAAGCTAGAAAAGTAATGTTCTTGTTGTTTTCAACCTGTTGAAGTAATGCACGTTCAATTTCGGCACCAGTAATATCTTTATGATGCAATACGCGATCTTGAGAATGGCCACCCTCTCTTCCTAGGGAATAGTCTCCATTATTAGTTTTGTCGAATTGAGTTCCCCATTGTATTAATTCTTGCAAACGATCTGGAGCGCTTTCAACAACCATTTTAACTACTTTTTCATCGCAAAGTCCGTCTCCGGCTATTAAGGTGTCTTCTATGTGTTGTTCAAATGAATCTACTGTTTTGTCCCAAACGGTTGAAATTCCGCCTTGGGCATATTTGGTATTACACTCGTTTTTTTCGTTCTTGGTAACTATGGTAATTGTGGCATCTTTAAAATAATTTGCAATTTGTAATGCAAATGATAAACCCGCAATTCCCGATCCAATAACTAAAAAATCAGTTTTGTGTATTGTGTTTTCAGCATTCATTTAAATGTATGTTATTTTGAAAGTTCCAACATACGTTCAATTGAAACCAATGCTTTTTTACTTAATTCAGCATCAACTTCAACAAAAGGCATCTCGTGTTTTAAGCATAAATACAATTTTTTCATCGTATTCATTTTCATGTAAAAACATTCACTGCAATTGCAATTGTCGTCGTCTACAGGAGCTGGAATTAATATTTTGTTGGGAGATTCCTGTTTCATTTTATGTAAAATACCAACTTCAGTGGCCACAATAAAAGTTTTGGCTTCACTTGTTTTTACATAATTTAACAATCCTGAAGTTGAACCAACATATTTGGCTACTTTTAATAAGTGCGCTTCAGATTCTGGATGCGCAATAATTTCAGCTTCTGGGTTTTCGGCATATAATTTCAATATTTTTTCAATTGAAAATGCTTCGTGAACCATACAGGCTCCATCCCAAAGCAACATATCTCTACCCGTTTTTTTATTTAACCAAGCGCCTAAATTTCTATCTGGAGCAAAAATGATGGGTTGGTCTTTAGGTATTGAGTTGATGATTGTTTCCGCATTTGAAGATGTACAAACAATATCTGTCAAGGCCTTAATTTCTGCAGAAGTATTTACATAAGAAACAACCAAATGATTTGGGTGTAACTTTTTGAACGCAGCAAATTCGGCAGGCGGACAAGAATCAGCCAATGAACATCCTGCTTTTAAATCAGGTAAAACAACTTTTTTTGTAGGATTTAATATTTTAGCCGTTTCAGCCATAAAATGTACACCGGCAAAAACAATAATATCAGCATCAGTCGTCGCAGCTTTTTGAGCCAAGGCTAAACTATCACCAACAAAATCGGCAATGTCTTGGATAGCATCTTCCTGATAATAATGTGCAAGAATAATGGCATTCTTTTTTTTTCTAAGCTTTTTTATCTCCTTAACATAATCAATACTTTTAGGCGGTTCAATATCTAAAAAGCCTATTTCTTGAATGTTTCTCTTCGCATTTCCTAGTGTCGTCATCTCAGTTTTTAGTTGGTTTCAACTATAAAATATATACCAAACAATCGGATGTTGGTCCGATTGTTTAACAGTTTTAAATATAAAACGTAATAGTTTTTGGCAAAAATAACCTATTTTGATTTATTGTACTTTATATCTCCAGCCAAATTTGTCTTCAGCTTTATTTTTTTGAATATCTGTCATTCCTTTTTTGATAAAAGTAGCGTAACTATTTTCTACTTTAGGCAGTTCAAATTTTTCTTCTTTATTAGAAAAACCAAGAATAGGACTGATAACAGCAGCAGTTCCTGCTCCAAACATTTCCAATAATTCACCTTTGCGTGCTGCTTCAACAATTTCAGTTACTCTTATAGGTCTAACTTCAATTTTAATACCTTGATCTTTTGCGAAGTCAATGATTGATTTTCTTGTAATACCATCTAAAATTCTATCACTTGTGGGTGCGGTTAGCAACGTGTCATTTACTCTAAAAAACACATTCATTACACCCGCTTCTTCTAAAAATTCATGGGTATTAGCATCTGTCCAAACAACTTGTTGAAATCCTTTTTTATTTGCTAATTTAGTTGGGTAAAAAGAGCCAGCATAGTTTCCTGCTGCTTTTGCAAAACCAACGCCTCCATCGGCAGATCTGCTATATTTATCAGCAAATACAACTCTTACTTCACCTAAGTAATATGATTGAACAGGTGAGCAAATAATCATAAATTTGTATTTATTTGAAGTTGCTGCAGATATGCAATGCTCGGTAGCAATAATAAAAGGTCTTATATAAAGCGCATTCTCTTGTCCTTTTTGTATCCAATCACTATCCATTTTTAACAAAGTTGTTAAACCTTCAAAAAATAGATCTTTAGGAAATGCGGGCATATCTAATCGTTCAGCAGAGATGTTTAAACGCTTCTGATTTTGATCTGGTCTAAATAACCAAATTTCATCATTGTCATCTTTATAAGCCTTCATACCCTCAAATACCGCTTGCCCGTAATGAAAAACTTTTGCCGAAGGGTCAATTGTGAGCGCTTGGTAAGGTCTAATTATAGGAGTTTGCCATTCGCCATTTTCAAAATCGCATTCGTACATGTGGTCCGTAAATATATCACCAAACGTTAAGTTGCTAAAATCAATATTTTCAAATTTTGATTTTGCTATTTTTTCTATATGTAAAGACATAGTTTACCTTGTTTTAGTTTTAACAAAATTACTTAAATTTTTTAATTAGTAATTTAATTTTTCAAAAAGGGGAATATTCAATGTTTAATATAATGAAACAAAGCGTTGTAATTCTGTTATTTGACTAAAAGTTTATTACAGAATATACATAATTACAAGTAATTGATTTGTTTTTTTATAAAAATTAAATGGCTAATTCTTACTATTCAACAATAATAAATGGTGATATTTGCTGTTGATAATACTTGCAATTAAAATTTGAATTTTGGAAAGGAAAATTATTCTTACTGCTGATGGTTCATCAACCATTCATTTGCCTGAATGGGATGAAAATTACCATTCAAAACATGGTGCCATTCAAGAAGCAAAACATGTTTTTATAAAAAGTGGACTGTCACTTTTTTCTGAACAAAATATTTCAATTTTAGAAATTGGGTTTGGCACTGGTTTAAATAGCTTTATTACTTTTTTAGAAGCTCAAAAACGCAATTTGATAATTGACTATGTTGGAGTGGAAGCATATCCCGTTGCTGCAGCAGAAATTGAAAAACTGAATTATGTTTCGGAATTAAATGCTGAAGAATTTACTAAGGTTTTTTCTGAAATGCATGAACAAGAATGGGATGTTCGGAATATTTTATCATCGAATTTTTCTTTGACAAAAAGGAAACAATTTTTTCATGAAATAAAGGATGAAAATAGGTTTGACCTTATTTATTTTGATGCTTTTGGTGCAAGAGTTCAACCAGAATTGTGGACTGAAGAAATTTTTGAAGCAATGTATAAATCATTGAAAAATGGAGGTGTTTTAGTAACGTATTGCGCTAAAGGAAGTGTAAGAAGAGCTATGTTGAAAGTTGGGTTTTCAATAGAGAAACTCGCAGGGCCTCCTGGGAAAAGAGAAATGTTACGTGCAACCAAAAAATAATTTGTTATTTTTATATTATGGAACAACAACGATTTAAAAAAAGAAAAAAACCAAATAAAAAACGATTGTTTTTTTTATTGCTGTTATTGGTTGTAATCGCTTATTTGTGGTTAAATTCTGATGCGATAATTAATTACTTGTTCTCAAGCTAAGAAAACTATTTATCAAAACTTCTGCCTTTCCATTCATAGCCTTTAAATATGGAGGCAAGCCCAATTAAAGTGGTTAAGAATGGATAAAAAATAGCAATTGGTAAATAGCGCTGTAAGGACTTTTTAGTTTTTAAAAGCACACTTGTTTTTTGTATGAGCATAAAATCGACAATCATTTTTTGAATAAATATGATAAAAAAGAGTTTCCAATAAACGGGAAAAATAATGGCTATAATTGGCAGTATCAGCATCACTAAATTCATTAATAAAACCACAATACCGACAAATTTTGAAAAACTGCTTTTATATGCAGTCGCTTTTGAAGCCCAACGTATTTGCTGATTGATGTACGAATTCCAACTTTTTTCTGATTTTGTTGATACAATAGCACTGGTAGATTTTAAAAACAATGTTTGTTTTGGATACTGTTTTACCATTTTCTCCAACAGAAAAATATCATCACCACTGGCAATATGATCATTTCCTTCAAAACCTTTTAATTCCTTGAAAATAGCTTTGCTATAACACAAATTGGCGCCGTTGCATAATATGGGTTTGTGAATACCAAAACTTCCGATAGTTGTACCTATTAGGCTTATCAAATTCAAATTTTGTAAGTGATGTAGCAATGAGGCTTCTTCCTTAAATTTTACAGGAGCACTTATAAAAACAGGTTTTCTATCTAGAATAAATTGATTGAAAATTTGGAGCCAAGTTGTTGGAACTTCACAATCGGCATCAGTAGTTACAATCCAATTAAACTGAGCTTCTTTTAGGGCAGTATTGATGGCATCTTTTTTTGGTGAGTTTGATTTTCTGTGATTATTTAAAAGCGCCATATTTACCAAAGGAAACTGTTGTTGAAATCCTTCCACAATTTCACATGAACCATCATCGGAAGCATCGTTTACCAATAGTATCTCAAATAAATGCTTCGGGTAGTTTAATTGCTGAATTGTATTTAATAGACTTGGTAAATTTTCAGCTTCATTTCGAAAAGGAATTACGATTGAAAATGTGTGTTTTGGAGGAAAATTACAGTTTGAAATTTTCTTAACCTTATAAAAGCCAATAATAAATGTAGCAATTAAAACGAGGTAAGAGATAGCTATTAAGAATATTACAAAAATCATTCCTGATGAATTGTTTTAAAATTCAATACAAATATACTTCCAATAATTGATGGGATTGCAAAATTCAATATCCACATAAATGTGGTTA
>JADWMI010000096.1:5978-8542 GCA_015767395.1 Bacteroidota bacterium
GTAAAATATTAGCGGTAATTTTTTTAAATATTTTTTAATTTTAGAATGTTTTATTTTTTTTCTAAAAAAATATAAAACACCAAAAGACAGAGGGATTAATAAAAATTTTAAAGTGTTGGCTTTTGGTATTTGAAAACTAAAATTTCTGATAAAAAACACAAATCCAATAATTCCAAAAAATAAGGTGATACTCAACTGACTGAGATTTCCAATTAAATTTAAAAATATTATTTTTTTGCGAATTTCATTTTTAAAATACAAAGCTTTGGCGCCATATTCTCCTATTCTGTTTGGCGTTATTATGGAGGCTGTAAGTGAAGCAAAACATTGCTCATAGGCTTCAAAAAATGTGATTTTTTTCTCGATAGAAGCCAATGTTTTCCATTTAAAAATTTCTAGCAACCAATTGGCATCAGTAAAAAGTAAAATGAATAGCAATACCCAAATATTATTTGAAAATACAATTGTGAATTGTGAGCTAAGCTGTGAAATTGATAAAAGCTCATTGTTAGCTAGTTTTTCATAACCATAATAAAAGGCGCCAATGATAATAATAAACTTAATTAGTAAAAAAAGAAAACGCTTATATTTGGGTGATAAATTGTACATTTGGAATTATAAATTAACAACTAAATTGAGCTCAGAAAAAATCATATTAGGCATAGATCCAGGTACAACCATAATGGGTTTTGGGCTTATAAAAGTAGTGGATAAAAAAATGGAATTGATTGTTTTAGACGAATTAATGCTAAAAAAATACGATGATCATTATTTAAAGTTGAAATTAATTTTTGAACGGACCATTCACTTAATTGATGAATACCATCCTGATGAAATTGCAATTGAAGCACCTTTTTTTGGTAAAAACGTACAATCTATGTTAAAGCTTGGAAGAGCACAAGGAGTTGCGATGGCTGCAGGTTTATCACGAGAAGTTCCTATTACAGAATATTCGCCCAAAAAAATTAAAATGGCAATTACCGGTAATGGAAATGCAAGTAAAGAACAAGTTGCGAAGATGTTACAGAGCTTATTGAAGATTAAAGAGTTGCCAAAGAATTTAGATTCAACAGATGGTTTGGCCGCGGCAGTTTGTCATTTTTATAACGCAGGTAAATTAACTGTTGGAAAAAATTATACAGGTTGGTCCGCATTTGTTAAACAAAACGGAAACAGGGTAAAATAATTTGGCGTATTATTAATTTGAGCTTTAAATTACAACATCACACTCGTAAACATCATATTTTTTCTCAATTACTAAGTTTCTGTGTTCTCTAAATAATTGATATTCTTTAGAGTTTTCCATTTTTACTCTATCTTCTTTAGAATGCCAATATTCAACTAAAAAATAGCGATCTGCTTCATTTCTATCTTTAAAAATATGAAAGTGATCCAATCCGGCAGGTTTAGCCTCGGTTAATTCTTCAAATTTTTGCAATTCTACAAAGGTAATACCTTCGTTTTTTTTCACTTTAAAGGAAACTATATAAGTATACATGTCGGTTCAGTTTATTCAAAAATACAATAGAGTTTTGATAAAAAAGGTAACTTAAATCACGTTTTGCGTTTTTTTTAAATAAAAGTGTACTTTTAAACAAAATAATTTATTGATTTGGCTGGAATTTATTTGCACATACCGTTTTGTAAACAAGCATGTTACTATTGTGATTTTCATTTTTCGACATCTTTAAAAAGAAAAAATGATTTATTAAAAGCGATTGAACGTGAATTGGTAATGCGAAAGGAGGCGTTTGGAAATGAAAAAATTGAAACTATTTATTTTGGTGGTGGAACACCTAGTATATTGACGATTGTTGAATTACGATCTTTGATGGATGTAATTTATGAAAATTATGAAGTAGTAAAAAATGCTGAGATTACCTTGGAAGCAAATCCAGACGATTTATCAGAAGAAAAAATAATTGAATTATCTAAAACACCAATTAACCGATTAAGCATTGGAATTCAATCTTTTTTTGAAGATGATTTAAAATTTATGAATCGTGCACATACAGCCGAAGAATCCAAAAAATCTTTGAAGAGTGCATTTCAATATTTCGATAATATAACCATTGATTTAATTTATGGAGTGCCAAAGATGTCAAATGAAAAATGGTTAAAAAACTTGCAATTGGCTTTTGAATATGGAGTTCCTCATATTTCGAGTTATGCATTAACGGTTGAAGATAAAACAGCCTTGGCAAGTTTTATTAAAAGTGGAAAAGTACCACCTGTTGATGAAAATTTAGCCTTAGAACATTTTAATATATTGGTAGCTGAAACTGAAAGAAAAGGATTTGTACACTATGAAATTTCTAATTTTGGTAAACCGAACTATTTTTCAAAACACAATACTTCCTATTGGTTGGGCGAGAAATATTTGGGGGTTGGGCCTTCTGCACATTCGTTTAATGGTTTTGAACGAAGTTGGAATGTTTCGAACAATACAAAATATTCAAAATCAATTCAAGAAAATACATTGCCAATTACTGTTGAAAAATTATCAATAAACAATCGTTTTAACGAGTGTATTATGACTGGTTTACGAACCATTTGGGGAGTCT
>JADWMI010000337.1 GCA_015767395.1 Bacteroidota bacterium
AATGGTTGAAATAATTTAAAAACTCCCAAGCCTATTTTTTCTCCAATTCTGGTCTCTTTTCTGTTTCCTCCAATAATTGAAGGTTGTAAAATGTACGTGTTTGGAATATTTTGTGCTAGCACATCGTTCTCCATTTCACCTTTTGTTTTATTGTAAAAAACCCTACTTTTTGCATTTGATCCCAAAGCTGAAACAACTAGAAAAGTATTGATATTGTTTAATTTTGAAAGCTTTGCCGCATTTACAGGTATCCCATAATCTATTTGTTTATAAATTACTTTATCGGGTGTTTTTTTAGCTGTAGTACCAATAAAACAAAACACTTCGTCAGCAATAAAATCTTTTTTAAAGTTTTCTAATTCAAATAGATTACCCACATGTTGCGTAACCTTTGATGGCATGTTTTTTAGTTCCTTGCGTGAAAATAATTTAATGGTTTCATAGCGATTATCTTTTAGTAGTTTTTCTAAAAGAATTGATCCCGTTAAACCGGTGGCGCCTAATATAATTGCAGTTTTTCCCATCTCTTATAATTTTATGCCATCCCAGGCAACGTTAAAGGCTTCATTAATTCTATCGTCATTTAACTCACAATTTTCTCGATATTGTTTATTGGTTAAAAAACTCAACGGATATATTGTAAAAGCGTATAATAAATAAACCGAAATTGGTTTGATCACATTTTCGCTCTTGCCTCTCTCCCATAAATCAATTACGGGTTGTAAATGCTTCAATCCTTCTCGTTTAATTTCTTCGTTAATAATAGGCGTGTTATCGCATTGCAACAAAAAATTAGATTCTTCAATATTGTTTAATTTGAAGTTCGCAATGTTAAACCAGATCTGCTTAAAACTTTCTTTTACACAACTTTTTTCATTATAATTTTTGAAAGCAAAATCGCTAAAAGTTGCTTTCATTTCTAAATACAACTGATTGATTAAATCTTGTTTGTTTTCAAAATAAATGTAAATAGTTGCCGGAGACATTTCAGCCATTTTCGCAATTTTAGACATCGGTGCATGGTGAAAACCTTGATTGTTTACCAAATGAAGTGTTGCGTTTAATAAAGCAGTACGTTTTTTATCACATTTTTGTCTAATCGCCATAATTTGATTTTAATTACGGTGCAAATATAGATAAAATTTTTCACAAAATGAATATTCATTCTTTTTGTGAATATAAAATGATGTTAAAACTTAAAATGAGTACTTTTGCTGAAGTATATAAATTATGGGAACTAAAAAAAATAACAACAAAAAACTGCATCCAAAAAATATTCATAATGAAGGTTATCATTTTTCGGAATTGATTGAAATATATCCTGATTTAAAGGAATTTGTATTTGTAAATAATTATGGGAGTGAAACCATAGATTTTGCAAATCCGGACGCGGTAAAAAAAATGAATAGAGCTTTGTTAATGAAGTATTACAATATTTCATTTTGGGATTTTCCAGACGATAATTTATGTCCGCCAGTTCCGGGTCGTGTGGATTATATTCATCATTTAGCCGATTTGTTAAAAGCTTCTGGAATAAATGAAAATGCTAAAATTATAGATGTTGGCGTAGGCGCAAATTGTATTTATCCTTTATTGGGAAATGCAGTTTATGACTGGCATTTTATAGGAACAGACATTGATAAAAAATCGATTGATAGAGCTGAGAAAATTCTAAAAAAGAATAAGCTGACTGAATTCATTCAACTGAAACAGCAAAAGGATGCTACTCAAATATTTCAAGGGATTTTAAATGAAAATGACAAATTTTCAGCCACGATGTGTAATCCACCTTTCTTTCGTTCGCAAGAAGAAGCTATGGAGGCCAATGCCAGAAAATTAGAAGGATTGGGTAATATAGAAAAAACACGAAATTTTAGCGGTAAACAGCAAGAACTTTGGTATAAAGGTGGTGAAAAAGCATTTATTCACACCTATTTATACGAAAGTTCGATGTTTAAAACACAGTGTTTTTGGTATACATCGTTGGTTTCAAAAAAGGAAAACGTACAAAGTATGTACGATTCTTTAACCAAATTAGGCGCAACCGAAATTAAAACCATACCAATGCATCAAGGCAATAAAGTAACGCGTATTGTTGCGTGGACTTTTTTAACTGAAGAAGAACAAAAAGCTTGGAGTCACTAAATTTACACCCTTACATTTTAATGTTGATGAAAAGTATCAGAAACAAAAGAAAGTACCACAGGTAAGGATTCTCTCCAATAAGTCCATGTATGACCTCCATTTCTAACTCTATATTCATGTGGAATTTCCTTTTTTCGCATAGCAATATGCACCAAACTGTTTCCTTCGTATAAAAAATCATCATCACCACAATCAATAAACCATTTAACTGATTTTAATTTATCTACTGAAGTATTTTCAACTAAAGAAATTGCATTGTGATGCTCAAAATAAGAATGAATTTTACTTTCATCAGTAACTGTTGAATTAAATCTTTTCAATTGATCTTTTAGTTGGTCAATTGTAAGAGGTCCAGTATAAGCACTTAAAGGGCAAGCTGAAGAAAATAATTCTGGATGATGCATGGCATACATAAAAGAACCTCCACCGCCCATTGAAAGTCCGGCAATTGCTCTAAATCTTTTTTCGTTTTTAATCCTATATGTTTTCTCTACAAAAGGCATCAATTCTTCAAAAAAGAAATCTTCATAATTCCAATCTCCTTCAATACTATTAAAGTAGCCAACTTGTTCTGTATTTGCATCTGGCATTACAACAATCATTGGAGTTGAGGTTCCCTCTAAAATTGCTTTGTTGGCAATGCGAAGTATTTCTCCAAATTGTATCCAACCTGTTTGGTCGTCTCCCATTCCGTGCAATAAGTATAAAACAGGGTAACTTCTTTGTGAAGTTTCATAATCTGGAGGAAGATAAACGGCAAATTTGCGTTCACTTTTTAGAATTTCACTTTTCATTGTTAAGTTGTCGAACACTTTTCCAGTTTGCGAATAACCGCTGAAAAATATACAAATAGTTAAGATTGCAATGGTGAATAGATTTTTCATAATAATTTACATTATTTCTTAATTATAATTAATTGTATCACATTCAATTTTAGTGGATACAGTTTAATACCCAAGTAAAGAGAGCATTTTTTCTGCATATCGTTTACCAAGTATTCTATAGCCTTCAGCATCGAAATGGGCATTGTCCTTGTCGG
>JADWMI010000338.1:0-1653 GCA_015767395.1 Bacteroidota bacterium
GCATAATCACCTGCACTTTCAGGTGTATAATTCCCAATAAATACCGAGCCTGCATTTTCTATTCCGTTTACATAAAAATCGTTTGTGCTTGTACAAACAATAAAATGTTCTGGACCATATTCATTGATCAATTCCAGCGCTATTTCTTTCGATTCAACATAAATCAACTTTGAATTTTCAATTGCTTTTATGGCGATATTTTTTCTTGACAATGCTTCAATCTGATTTTCAATCTCTTTTTCGATTGCTAATAATTTCGATTGTGATGTTGAAACCAAAATTACCTGGCTATCGGTGCCATGTTCTGCCTGACTCAATAAATCTGATGCTACAAAACTTGCGTTTGCTGAATCATCTGCAACAACCAACAATTCACTCGGACCTGCTGGCATATCTATGGCAACACCATATTTTGTTGCCAATTGTTTTGCAACTGTTACATATTGATTCCCTGGTCCAAATATTTTATAAACTTGTGGAATTGTTTCAGTTCCAAAAGTAAAGCCAGCAATGGCTTGAATGCCTCCGGCTTTTACAATCTTGGTAACGCCACATTGTTGGGCTGCATAAATTATGGCTGGATTTATTTTTCCTTCTTTATTAGGCGGTGTTGACAACACAATCTCTTTACATCCTGCAATTTGGGCAGGAATAGCCAACATTAACACCGAAGAAAATAAAGGAGCTGTTCCTCCAGGAATATACAATCCAACTTTTTGAATTGGACGTTTTTCTTGCCAACACTCAACACCTTCAGTAGTTTCTACAAATACTTTCGCTGTTTTTTGTGCTGTATGAAAGGTTGAAATATTAGATTTCGCAATTTTAATAGCCTCTTTCAATTCTGATGGTATTAATTGCGCTGCTTCATCAATTTCTGCTTCCGAAACAAATAAATCATCCAATTCAACCCCATCAAATTTAGAAGTATATCGTTTTACACCCTCATTTCCATTTCTTTTTATATCATCAAAAATGGACGTTACGGTCTCCTCAATAGCTGCAACCGATTGCGTTGGTCGCTCTAATAATTGGGACCATTCACTTTTTGCAGGATTTATAACTTTATTCATTGTTTATTTAAAAACGTTTAATCGTTTAATTGTGTAACTGTTGAATCGTGAAATCGATTAAACGATTCAACAAATCAACTTTTCAACATTAATTATAATACCATTTTTTCAATTGGGATTACCAATACACCTTCTGCGCCATTTTCTTTTAATTCATCTATTAGATCCCAAAAAGAATTTTTTTCAACAACTGTATGAATCGAACTCCATCCTTCTTCTGCCAAAGGCAATACAGTAGGACTTCTCATTCCGGGTAACAATTTTATAATGTTTTCAACTTTATCATTTGGAGCATTCATCAAGACATATTTAGATTTTCTACCTTTTAATACGGCCTGAATTCTAAATTGTAACTTGTCTAATATTTTTTGATTTTCATCAGAAATATTTGGAGACACAGCCAGCACCGCTTCGCTTGTCAACATTTTCTCTACCTCCTTTAAATTGTTTTTAAATAAGGTGCTTCCGCTAGACACAATATCACAAATAGCATCAGCCAATCCAATATTAGGTGCAATTTCAACTGAACCATTAATTAGGTGAATGTCTGGTGTTACATTGAATTTTTTAAAATAATCAA
>JADWMI010000338.1:1753-3180 GCA_015767395.1 Bacteroidota bacterium
CCATTTTCTATAGAAATTCCACAATCTTTTAATAATTTTAGAGAGTCCTCGTTTAATCTCCCTGATTTTTGAACTGCGATTTTAATTTTATTCATTTTTTAATTTATTGTGCTTAAGTAAACCCATTGGCTGATAAAATAAAAACCCGCTTGATTTACTCAAACGGGTTTATAATATATATTTTTAATTTATTCAATACATCATTAGCTCGCCTGATTGCCAGTATAATAATGATGATGATGTAATTGAACGAAATTCATTTTTCTTGATTTTATTTGACAAATATATATAATTGTTTAAAACATATAAAGATTATTTTAATAAAATTTACAAACTCTTAGATAATGTTAAATACTTAACAATTATTTTTTCACTTGTTTTACCAACGTAGCTATAATTGTCTTTTTTAAATCTCTAGTTTTTATTCCATCTTCTATAGCTTTCATTTCCAATTCACTAAAATTTTGTTCATTGTACATGTCAGGCGAATTAAAAACTTGGTCAAAGCCTGTAAACATATTTACTGTAATATGCGAAGCATACACATCACTGCCGGAGGGAGACATCACTCTCATCAAACTCCAGCGTCCTTTTGTTCCTGCATCAACTTCTTTTTGGTGCATTGGTAAAAAGGTTTCAATTTCAGCTTTTTCATAACTACCACCATTGTCTGCTTTCATAAAATCCATCGCTGCAATACTACCAAGTTCCATTTTAAAATCACCTTTAGTACCTGAAATAATTTCTACGTATAATCTAATTGCTAAATCCCTCGATTTAACTGTTTCTTGCATTTTCATTTGGATTTCCTCTTCAGACATATTCGGATAAGCATTGGTTAATGCGGCTCCAAAATCACCTTCATTGGCAAACATTTTAACGGGATCATTGTATACACCTACAGTCATATATTGATATCCTTGATCTTCACCTCCAGGTCTCAAACTCCAAAGATCCCAGCCCAAAATATCTCCGTTTTTAACTCTTTCTTGATGGATTTTTTCCCAAAAATCTTCAGTTTCCCAATAAGCTTGTTCCTGATCATTATCAACTTTCATAAATTCAAAAAGTAGATAGGTTTTTTCTTGTGCAAAAATATTGCTACATACCAATGCCATTGCAATAATCAATAGTGATTTTTTCATAATAATAAATTACGTTTAGTTAGTAAAAGCGGGGTATACTACTAATGTACTGATTATTATTTAATTAATCATAATCAGCCATTTTAATAATTGTTTAAAACTCAATAATAAATGTTTAAATTCTATAAAAACAAAATTATATGTTTCTAATATTTTAGTTAAATTTGCATTTTTCTAACAATACACTAAAATCGACTAAAATATGATTCAATTCTTTGGAAACGAAAACAGTAAAATATTTGCTGTACAAACGTCAAAAGAACTTTCTCAAGAAAACACGTT
>JADWMI010000097.1:0-2690 GCA_015767395.1 Bacteroidota bacterium
GTGATGGTTACATCATGAGGGTGACTTTCACGCATTCCTGCGGAAGTAATTTTTACAAACTTCGCTTCTTTTTGCCCTTCAATATCTTTTGCTCCACAATAGCCCATTCCCGCACGCAAACCACCAATAAATTGATGCATGGTTTCTTCCAATTCTCCTTTATAAGGTACCCTTCCTACAATACCTTCAGGAACTAATTTTTTAATATCGTCTTCAACATCTTGAAAATAACGATCTTTTGAACCTTGTTTCATCGCTTCAACAGATCCCATCCCTCTATAAGATTTAAATTTTCTTCCTTCAAAAATAATGGTTTCACCAGGTGATTCTTTGGTACCTGCTAATAATGAACCTAGCATTACAGCATCTGCTCCTGCAGCAATGGCTTTTGGAATGTCACCAGTATAACGAATTCCTCCGTCTGCAATTACAGGAACTCCAGATCCTTTAATCGCTTGCGCAACATCTAATATGGCAGATAATTGAGGAAAACCTACGCCTGCAACTACACGTGTGGTACAAATTGAACCGGGACCAATTCCTACTTTAACAGCATCTGCTCCTGCAGCCACTAAATATTTTGCAGCTTCAGCGGTAGCAATATTACCGACTACAACATCAAGTTCAGGAAATTTGTTCTTCACTTTTTTTAAGGCTTCAACAACCGATTTTGTATGTCCGTGGGCTGTATCAATAATTACTGCATCAACACCAGCATTCACCAAGGCTTCTGCTCGTTCTACAACATCAGCGGTAACACCTAATGCAGCAGCTACCCGCAATCGTCCATAACTATCTTTATTCGCATTTGGGTTTTCGCTTACTTTAATAATATCTCTATAGGTAATTAATCCTACCAATTTATTAGCATCATCAACTACTGGTAATTTTTCAATTTTATTGTGCTGTAAAATCAATTCAGCTTGTTTCAATGATGTACCAACAGCAACGGTTACTAAATTTTCAGAAGTCATAACTTCTTCAATTTTACGCGTATTGTCTCCTTCAAAACGCAAATCTCTATTGGTGATTATTCCAATTAATTTCTCTTGATCATCAACTACAGGAATTCCCCCGATACCATATTCACGCATGATGCTTTTGGCATCAAATACAGTTCCATCTTTCTTAATTGTAATCGGTTCTAAAATCATTCCAGATTCGGAACGTTTTACTTTTTTCACTTCATTGGCTTGCTTTTCAATACTCATATTTTTATGCAAAACCCCTATTCCTCCTTCACGAGCCATGGCAATTGCCATTCCCGATTCTGTAACGGTATCCATAGCAGCAGATACAATTGGAACATTTAAAGTTATATTTTTTGAAAATTTAGTCTGAATACGAACATCGCGTGGTAAGACTTCTGAAAAAGCAGGAATTAGTAAAACATCGTCGTAGGTTAATCCTTCTCCTACAAATTTGTCAGCGTGTAAAATCATAATGCAATCAACTTAGTAATTAATTGCGAGCAAATTTACAGTTTATTATTGAAATAACACCTATTTATTAATTTTAGAAAATAAAATCTGGTATATGATTGACAATGTGGCAACTACAAAACTTAAAGTCATAAATATACCTGATATAATAATGATATATTTAAACCAAGTAATTCCACTCCAGAGTAAATAAATACCTCCAAAAGTCAAAACGATAGATATAAATGGTTCAATCATTAAAAAATATTTTAGCTTTTTATTGATTGAAGTGGTCGCTAATAACAGCGAAAGTAAAAAGAAAATAACCGACAATGACAGTATATGACCATGAACAACTGTTAAGATTTCACTTTCATTTTTTTTAAATTTCATGATAGCTGCGTCTTCATCATTTTCATTTCCTAAATAATGGGTTTCAATCTCAGCAGTATTCATGGAGGTGGTATTGTTCACAAAACTTAAACCTCCTAAAAAACCAATACTTAATACCGAAACAAAAATAAGAATCAGTGCTTTTATTTCTTTTGGAAATTGATGAATAAGTCCGTGTACCTCCATTATAGCTGATTTTTTGTTTGTAATATATGTACTGTTTTCAAGAGTTTATTTACTGCATTGGTCATAGATTTTACTGAAATAGTGGCTCCGGAAATTCCTACAATATCGTCTTGATATTTTAAATGCTTCTCCGTAGTCACTCCAATAAATTGTTTTAACCATCTTTTACTGCCTACCTCACCACCGTGATCTTCTCTATAAACCAATACTTTGACTTTTGAAACAATTAAATTTTTGTCGAAGATAACAATAAAGTCGAAATAATCTGCTTTTCCATAAGCTTGACCGAAGTAATAATAACCTATTGTTTCTTCGTTATTGATAATTTTAAAAAAATTAGCATCCGTAATTTCTATTGGCAAAGTTTCGTTGATTTCTGGTAAAACAGTTAATGTCTGCTTTGTATAGGTTTCAATATCAAAAACCGATGTAATCTCTTTCTTGATCAAGGCCTCCACCCTTTTTGAGATGGTAAAACCTGAAGAAAACAACAGAATTGCTATTACAAAAATTATTTTTTTCATTGTTTTAATATACTAAAATTGAATAAGGCTCCAAATAAATTTATGGCTATTAAATAATGGTGGAGCCTTTTTTCAAAAATTGTTTTTTATGATAAAGTCAATATTAAATTAACAAAATCAAAGCGTGTGTTTTTTAGAACCAAACGGCTACACCTGCATTGAATTG
>JADWMI010000097.1:2790-6216 GCA_015767395.1 Bacteroidota bacterium
GCTGTGTGAATGTACTGACCTCTTAACTCCATGTTTTTATAAACATAACGCGCATCCAAACCGACCATTGAAACACCAACTGTAGTCGCCTCATCTATAATCGTATCATCTGTTTGTGTTTTACCAAAGTAACCTGATAAACCTACTCTTAGACCTCTAATACCATAATAATCAAATTTAGTTGAGAAATTTGGTGAAGTCACAATAGATTCTGCGCCTTTTTGACGTCCTTTTCTCAATCCGTCAGTACCTCTTAAAACACCATTCCCATCTTTGTAAGAAATAAATCCATTAAAAAGGTATGCCTGATATTTTAAAGATGCATTGTTTATATTTCCTGAAACACCAATCCCAATTTCTCTCCAGGTTGTTGGAACAATGTATTTATCTACATTAGGGCGTTCAACACCATGATAGGTGGTTGGCTCATGAAACTCATTGATAATACCCATAGGCACCAACATTAAACCTGCCAATACATTTACTGATTCTGCAACTTTATATTTCACATATGCCTGTTCTACATATACTTCTTTTACGTGCTCCAATTCAACTTCCGTTAAAAAACTTACTTTATCATTGAACTTATAAGCAAATAATAAGACCAACCTGTGAACATCTAATTTCCCTGGTGCTGAACCATCTGGTTCATTATAATCAATTTGTCCATAACCACCAATAGTAATCCCTTTTGGTACGTTGTCTTGTAATAATCTTTGACCTGAGTTTAGGTATTCTTTACCGGTTTGCTGTTGATTTTCTTCTTGCGAAAACCCTAAAAAACTAACTAGAAATAGTGCTAGTACTGTTAACTTTTGTTTCATTTTAATGTTTATTTGATTGTTCTTTTAATTGTTGTTATTATTTAGACTAGTTATAAATAAGGAGCAAATATATGTAACATAGGATACATATAAAAGTCTTATTTAGATTATTTCTAAATAGTATGACTTATGTCATATTCTAACGAATACGGTAAATAATAATTGATTGAAATTGAGAATATTAAAGTAAATTAAAAACTCTTAGCGCTTCGTTATAGGCACTTTCAAAACGCATTGCTTTGATATTTGTGTTGGCTTTTTGCTGATTGAAATAGGAAATTAATTTTTCAGTAGGCATATTACCTGTAAGCGTGTCTTTCGCCATAGGACAACCTCCGTATCCCCTAATAGCGCCATCAAAACGATTGCAACCTGCTTTGTAAGCTGCATCCACTTTTTCAAACCATGTGGTTGGTGTCGTGTGTAAATGCGCACCAAATTCAATAGTGGGATACAACGGAATTAAATTTGAAAACAAATAGTCAATAATTTCTGGTGTTGAACTTCCAACCGTATCTGATAGTGATAATATTTCAACTCCCATTTTTGAAAGTTGGGCAGTCCATTCCGAAACAATTTCAACATTCCATGGGTTCCCATATGGATTCCCAAACCCCATAGACATATAAACGACCACCTTCTTATTTGTTTTTACCGAAATGTTTAAAATCGCATCTAAAATAACAATCGATTCAGCAATGGTTTTACCTGTATTCCGCATTTGAAAGTTTTCAGAAATCGAAAAAGGATAGCCTAAATAATTGATCTCTTCAAATTGTGATGCTTCTTCAGCGCCGCGGATATTCGCAATTATGGCCAGTAATTTACTATCGGTTTTACTCAAATCTAATTTAGATAATACTTTGGCAGTATCTCGCATTTGAGGAATTGCTTTTGGCGACACAAAACTTCCAAAATCTATGGTGTCAAAACCGACATTTAACAAGGTGTTGATGTATTGTGCTTTTGCTTCTGTAGGTATAAAATGGGACTTAATACCTTGCATGGCATCTCGTGGGCATTCTATTAGTTTTACCTTTTTCATTGTACCAAATATACAAATAGAATTCAAAATAAAACACCAATATTTTATTGAAAAAAATTTAACTTTACAATAAATACTAAAGTTTAAAAAATGATTCAAAAAGTTGTGAATCCTAATGATATTGAAATTACAGCAAAATTAGCGCATCAGATTTGGAACCAACATTATGTTGCCATTATTGGACAAAATCAGGTTGATTATATGCTTGATAAATTTCAGAGTATCAAAGCAATACAAGCTCAAATAAATAATGGCTACGAGTATTTTTTAATTTTTAATGACAAAAAAGTCGTTGGTTATCTCTGTTTGATTGCAGATAAGGCTTCAAAAAAATTAATGATTAGTAAAATTTATACTGAAAAAGAGGCCAGAGGAAGTGGTTTTGGATTGAAAATGATAGCCTTTGCAAAAAAAATAGCCCACGAAAAAGACCTGGAAACAATATGGTTAACGGTAAATAAATACAATAGCAACGCTATTGCATGGTATGAAAAGTTACATTTTGAAATCGTTAAAGAAGTTAAAACGGCGATTGGAAATAACTATGTTATGGATGATTTCGTGTTGGAATTACCTATTTAATATTGCTTTATTGATCTTCTTCACCAATGCAGGGCCTTCATATATAAACCCTGTATAAATCTGAACCAAATCAGCGCCAGCAGCTATTTTTTCTAGGGCATCTTCAGCAGAATGAACACCTCCTACTCCAATAATTGGAAAAGCTTTGTTTGAATTATCGGCTAAATATTTTATGACATTGGTACTTTTATCTCTAATCGGTTTTCCACTCAAACCGCCATTACCAATTGCCTCTAACTGTTTTTCAGAAGCTTTTAAACCTGTTCTATCAACAGAAGTATTTGAGGCAATAACACCATCAATTTTGGTTTCTGCAACTATTTCAATCACTTCATCTAACTGAACATTATTTAAATCTGGTGCTATTTTCAATAAAATTGGTTTCTGTTTTTCAAAACGCTTATTGGCTTCTTGCACTTTGGAAATTAATTCAACTAAATAAACTTTATCTGTTAATTTGGCATGGCTTCCTACATTGGGACAGCTCACATTTAATACAAAATAATCTACATAAGGATGCAAAGCTTTAAAACAAGCTAAATAATCGGCTGTATAACCATCTGGCATCGTCCCCGTATTTTTGCCAATGTTTCCACCAACAATAATTTTTCCTTTATTCGATTCTAATTTTTCAATGGCCGCCTCTAAACCATCGTTATTAAACCCCATTCGGTTGATTAAACCATTATCAGCCTTTAATCTAAAGACACGCTTTTTCGGATTCCCTTGTTGGGCTTTTGGTGTAACCGTACCAATCTCAACAAAGCCAAATCCAAAATTTGCCAATTCATTGTACAACACCGCATTTTTATCGAAACCTGCAGCCAATCCAACCGGATTTTTAAAAGTCAATCCGAATAATTTACGCTCCAATTTTTTATCATTTACTTGAAATAAACTTCTAAACACTGAAGGAACTCCAGGTATTTTAGAAAGTATTTTGATCAATGAAAAGGTGAAATGGTGAATTTTTTC
>JADWMI010000097.1:6316-8526 GCA_015767395.1 Bacteroidota bacterium
TTAAAAGTGACCGCTTCATCCAACAACAATGCAAAATCACGTTTTACAGCTGGAAACTTAGGTAAAGTTGAAATTTTAATTTTAGACTTCCCTCCAACTTTCAATACATTTTCCCAATTAAAATCTGCAAACAACACTTCTTGTTTAATACTGAATTCTTTATTTATGGAACGTTTAACAACACCTAAATCCACTAATTTTATTTTACCAAGACTCAATGTAATTCCTTCAGAAAACACATCGTTTTTAGTAGGCGTTGTTTTTATTTTATCAATTCCCAATCTATTTAATAGGCCAATAGCAATTCCTTTTAAATAAAAGAAATCTGAGGTTTTTTGGGCCGTATTCCAGCTATCTTTATTTCTATTACCAGAAACAAATAATGTCAAATGTTTTTGTTCGCTGTAACCACTTTCAAATTTGTGGTACGTTTTTCCAAACTCAAAAAACTTCAGTGAATTATTTCTTCTGTTTATATTGTAAATAACAGACTCTAACCCACTGAACAACAATGATTGACGCATCACACCTAAATCACTACTTAAAGGGTTCAACATCGTAACATTGTGCGCTTCACTCAACAATTCTGTTAGCCCAACATAATCACTTTTGGTTAAAGAATTGGCCATCGTTTCATTAAATCCTTGCGAAACCAATTGATTGGAAACAACGTTTTCAATCTTTATTCCATCAAATTCTGAAAAAGAAATCGAAGTATTCAACTTATGTGAAAATTCTACATTGTTATATCCATATACACGCAAAATTTCTTCAATAACATCTGCTTCTCGCGTAACATCAACTCTGTATGCCGGAATGGTTAATCCAATTCCTCCATCGGTTACACTGTTGAACTTAATATCTAATGAAGCCAAAATATTCTTAACCGTTTCCCTTGGTATTTTAGAACCAATTAAACGATCCATTTTTTCAAAAGACAAGAATACTTGGAAGTCTTCAATCTTGGTAGGATACAAATCATCTATTTCAGATGAGATTTTACCACCTGCTATTTCTAAAATTAACAGCGCGGCACGCTTAAGGGCGTACTTTGTGAAATTTGGATCAATACCTCTTTCAAATCTAAAAGATGCATCTGTATTTAAGGCATGTCTTTTTGCTGTTTTACGAATTGAAACAGCATTAAAATAAGCACTCTCTAAGAAAATAGAAGTTGTATTTTCAGAAACACCAGAATCCATGCCACCGAAAACACCAGCAATACACATTGGTTCTTCTTTTCCGTTACAAATCATTAAATCCTCTTCATTCAATTCACGTTCTACACCATCTAAGGTTGTAAACTTTGTACCCGTTGGCAATGTTTTCACAATTACCTTATTGCCTTTTACTTTTGTAGCGTCAAAGGCGTGCAATGGTTGCCCCAATTCATGTAGCACATAATTTGTGATATCAACGATATTGTTAATAGGTGTTAAACCAATGGCTTTTAATCTATTTTGAATCCATTCAGGAGAGTCCTTCACTGTGATTCCAGAAATAGTAACCCCAACATAACGTGGTGCTTTTTCAGCATCCTCAACATCTATATCAAATTTCAAGGTTCTGTCATCAACGTGATACTCACTTACCGATGGTGATATTAATTCTAAAGGCACTTCATTTTGAATCAAACCTGCACGCAAATCTCTTGCCACACCATAATGACTCATTCCATCAGCTCTGTTAGGAGTCAAACCAATTTCAAAAACTTCATCCTTTTCAATATTAAATACTTCTGCTGCAGGTGTTCCCGCCAGCAAAGCATCCTCTAATACCATTATTCCATCGTGACTTTTACCCAAACCAAGTTCATCTTCGGCACAAATCATTCCGAAACTTTCTTCTCCTCTTATTTTCCCTTTCTTAATTTTAAATCCCTCGCCTTTATCGTCATACAAGGTTGTTCCAATTGTTGCCACAGGCACCGTTTGACCAGCTGCTACATTTGGAGCTCCACACACAATTTGAACAGGTTCTCCATTTCCTAAATCAACTGTCGTTACCTTTAATCTATCAGCATTTGGGTGTTGAATGCAGGTTAAAACTTTACCAATAACAATACCTTTTAAGCTTCCTTTTATAGATTCTACCCTTTCAATTCCTTCAACTTCAAGACCTAAATCAGTCAACAATTCTCCTGTTTTTTCAGCTTCCCAATCAACCTTTAAAAATTGCTTTAACCAATTGTATGATATTTTCATATTTCG
>JADWMI010000098.1 GCA_015767395.1 Bacteroidota bacterium
ATTTCCAGATAGGCATAAACCGATGGCATTAAGGCAATACCCCTACCTATAAAATAGGAGATGATTCCTCCTATATAAGATAGCACAGCCAGCATTGTTAAATAGAAAATTGGCATCTGGGTTTTATCAGCCCATGCTATAAATATTTCAGGCGGAATTAGGCCTAAGAAAGATTCTGAAGCAAAGAATACCGTCAGTATGGCTATTGGGCTATAAGTTGTTGTTATGGAGGTAAATAAGTCATCAAAATCGATAACAAAAGCATGAATGATCCAAAGTCCTACGATAAACAAAACGATTGGTATAATAGCCTTTCCAACACTTGATCTTACAAAAGCATAAAAGCCCGTATATGAATAATACTGGTGAAGTAATCTGATTTTTGACTTTTTTACACTTTGTTTTGGCATTGCACTCTTAACTATGTTAAATCCTATTTTAGAGGATTGCAAAGATACTACATATTCATAATTTATAATTCCTTTATGTAGTTCTTAACATAATTATATGATATTTATTTTATGAAGCTATAAAATAGTATGATCTTAGATAGGTAAAGGCCTCAATGAGTTAAAAAAATCGTCGAGATTATTGATTCTTGGGTTTGTAGCTTACATTTAAGATCAAACCGCCAATAATAAGTGCAATTCCCAAAAGACTCCAGAAAGTATAAACTTCACCAAATAGCATCAGGCCAAATAAAACAGTAAAAACAACTTCTATGTATTTTAAAGGGGCCACATGACTTGTTGAAGCCATTTGAAAAGCTTTGGTCATAAAAAGCTGTCCAATATAACCGAACACGCCTAAACTCAGCAAAAACACCCACTCTATCCCAACAGGATTATCCCAATTCCCTATGGATAAGACACCTCCAGTTAGCGTGGCGATGACCATAAAATAATTCACGATGACAACAGGATGATCGTCTCTTCCTATTTTACCGATTATTACGTACACCAATCCACTAAAAACGGAAGCGATTAAAACAAGTAATAATCCAAAAGAATCAACCTGAGAGTCAAAGCCCTTTAATATAAGGACGCCTAAAAAGGACATTATAAAAAATAGCCAACGTATTGGCGCTACCTTTTGCTTAAAAAAAAGAATCGCGAAAATGGTTGCAAAAATAGGTGCTATATACCTTAAGGATACTGCTGTGCCAACGGGTAAATATTTAATTGACATAAAGAAGAGTGTCATTGAGCTAGCCCCTACCAGCCCTCTCAATACGAGTAATTTTCTTTTGTTTCCTAAGATGGGGATCTTGTTTCTTAAGAGAAACCCAAAAGTAAAAAAAAGCGAACCTGCCGATCTGAAAAACACAATTTGATGTGGATTAATTCTAACCAAATACCTTACAAGCACATTCATGCAAGCAAAGGCCAAGGTACTCATCAGCATAAATTTTATAGCCTTTTTAACCGCCATAACTATCCACGTTTAAATTACGTTTTATTGGGTTTATTTATTAAAAAAAGCAAAAGTAACTAATAGTAAGAAAAAATTGATCACATTTTAGTCATATGCTATCAGCATAAGATAATTTTACATTTACTTTACAAAATTGATCGTTTTAAGATGTTTAGAAAAAGAGTGAGGAGAATAATTAAAATAACAGGTTCGCTGATCCTTATTTTTACAATCATTATTCTTGGCGTAGCTTATTATCTTGAAAGACATAAGGAAGAAGTATTTCAGAAATTTGAAGAATGGTATGCAGAAAATTATTACGGAAATGTAACGCTGGATACTATTTCCATAAGTGCGTATCGTAATTTCCCAAATGTGGCTTTAACTTTAAACGGTTTCGCCATCAGTGATAGCATTTCAAATTATAAGTCTGGAACCATTGCATTCAAAGAAATACAGCTTTTTGTTTCTATTGAAAAGATTTTTAAAAAAGAGATTCAATTCAAGTCATTAGAGCTTAAAGGGGGCGACTTGAATTTATTAACCTTGAAAAATTCAGGAAAACCCGAGCGAAAATTGTTTTCAAAACGAAAAGTAGACAGCCTGTCTATCAATAATGAATCTCATAATTGGTTTTCTGATAAGGACGTTAAGGTACTGCTTGAAAATATAAAATTTTCATTGAGCGATCATTCTAAAAACAAACGCATCACAGGATTCCTAAATAAATTAAACGCCCAACTTTCTATTAGTGATACTGTGATTAATTCGTCGGTGAATATGAATATTCAGATGAAAGAATTGGGTTTGAACCTAGAAAAAGGAACTTTTTTGAATGATGCTGAATTAGATGGGGAATTTTCTATTGCATTCAATAAAACAAAACAGCTCATTGAAATTCCAGATTTCGATTTGAAAATAAATGAGCAATTTTTTAAAGTAAAAGCTGCTATTAATACGGCCGATTCAGGCAGTTTTGATATTGTATTAGAAAATGACCAAACAGATTTAAATGCAACAGTATCTCTCCTTAGCCAAAATATTCAGCAAAAAATAGAGAATTATACATCTTCCAAACCTTTATATACCCATACTGAAATTAAAGGAGGATTTGAGCATGGAAATAATCCTATCATAAAAATTGAGTACCAAACTACTGATAATGATATTTATATTAACGAGAATCTTCAGTTAAAAAATGTATCCTTTTCAGGGGATTTTACAAATAGAATATATAGTGATGAACGTGCGGATTTTGAAAGTAAAAAAGATGCTCAAATACATATAAACAATTTAACTGCTAGGCTGAATAATCTTTCAATAAACCTTGAAAGTGCCACCATATTCAGTGTTCCTGAAACTGACACAATTACAATTTCAAAAGAAAATCCAAAATGGCTTTCGGATAAAAGCACGAAAATTATAATTGCAAATGGTCAATTTATATTGAATGATACGGTTAAAAATAAGCGAATTACAGGTTATGTCAATTCATTAAATACTCAGATTTACACAAATGATAATGAAATTCATTCGGTTACCGATATGGATATTCAAATGAAAGAAATGGGTTTAAATCTGAGCAAGGGAACTTTTTTCAATGATGCAAATTTGACAGGAAACTTCAATTCTCTGTACCATAAACAAAAGAAGCATCTCACAATCCCCTTTTTTAAGTTAAAAATTGATAAACAGTACTTTAACGTTAAGGCCGATATTTCTACCAAGGGTTCAGGTTCTTTTATTTTTGTTTTAGAAAACCCCAAAAACAATTTTAAAGCGACCACTTCTCTTCTATCCCAAAATATCCAGGAAAAGTTAAAAATTTTTAAGGTGGCAAAACCTTTATATACACATACCACTTTGATAGGTAGTTTTGAACACGGGAGCAACCCGCTCATAACAGTTCAATGCAAAACACAGAATAATGACATTCGTGTAAATAACAAGATTGAATTTAAAAATGTAAGCTTTTCTGGTAGCTTTGTAAATAGAATTTATGATGATGAACGTGCAAAAACTGAAGACAAAAAAGATCTAAAAATAGAATTTAAGACTTTAAATGCTGATTATGAAGATATTTCATTAGAATTTAACAGGGCCATACTTTTGAGCTCACCTGAAAATAAATCCTATGTAGATTATGAATTTACAGTTAAAGAACCTTCTTCTGTTTTGAATAATTTTTTCAATAATACAGCGTTTATTTTTTCTGAAGGTGAGCTCGACTTTAAAACAAGTTTTAAAGGTAATATAGCTGTTTTAGACAGTGTATATTACAATTCTCAGAGTAAATTGACTTTGAACAAAACTAAAATATTACATAAACCATTAGCGCTGGAATTTCCAATTCACGAACTCACTATTGAGATAAAAAATGCCGACGGCTATCTCGAATCATTGGTCATCCCTTTAAATGAAACAAAAAATCATCTAAACTTTAAAGGAGATATTGACAATGTTGTATCCTTAATTTTAGATAGCACGGCTACTGTGACATCAAATTTAGAATTGTCTTCAGAAAAAATTATATGGAAGGATTTCTTTTCAATGTTTAAACTACCTAAAAAAAATAAAACCGAAAGTGATAATGCAATTCTATTAAATGAGACCTTAAGATTGATCCACGATAAGTTCAATCCGAAATTCGATTTGAAGCTCGGTAATTTTCAATACGAAAATACAACGATAAACAATATAATTTCAGAAGTGTATTTTGATCAGCAGCGTTTGTACATGAAAGAAACCGGATTTAATTATGGTGACGGAAAAATATTTTTGGGATTAATCTTTGACTTTTCAGAAATAAACCACACGTTATTTGATTTTGACGTTAAAATTGAAAATGTTGATTTGGAAAATTTTTTAAAAGAATTCAACTATTTTGAGCTTACCTCTTTAAAAGAAGCAAAAAAAGTAGCCGGAATCATATCTCTTACTACTGAAATGAAAGGAAGTATTCATGAAGAAAATGGCTTAGACACAAAAAGCCTAAAAGGTCTTGTGAATTTTGACCTTCGAGAATTAGAATTAAATGGTTTTGAACCAATTCAAAAAATTGGAAATAAAATATTTAAAAAGAAACGATTTGAAAACATTCGTTTTGCCGATATATCTGAAGAATTATATATTTCAAACAGAACTGTTGAAATTCCAAGAATGGAAATACAATCTACAGCGTTTAATTTGTTTGTTGAAGGGCATCTTAATTATGACAACAAAACAAATATTTGGATATCTGTTCCGCTCTCTAATTTAAAAAAACGTGACCTTGCTGATATTCCAGTTGAAAAGGGATTTATAGATGCTGGAAACAAAGTGTTTGTTGAAGTAAAGGACGGTAGTGAAAAAAAGTTAGAGTATATATTTCATCTCAATAATAAAAAATTATATGAGGAAAAAGGGATATTAAATCAATACAGGGAAGATCATAAGAAAAGTAGAAAGCAAAAAAATAAAAATAAAAAAACAGAAAAAGAAAAGGAGAAGTTGACGAAAAAGCCCAATCAATAATTGATTTTATCACTCATTTATTTTAATAAATTTTGCTGCACACCATACAACGACAATTTTTCTGCCTTACCCTTAAGCTCGATTTCACCCTTTTCCTTTAGAATAAACTTTTTATTGTTTTTGACAAAAGGCAACATGTTTTTTGAAACTAACAATTTTTGACCTAGTACGTTACACTTACCCTCTATTCTGGCAGTCGTATTTAAAACATCACCATGATATGCAATTTCTTTTTTTTGTCTTCCAACCGTTGTCACCATAACTTGCCCACAATGTATGCCAGCCTTGAATTCAGGTATGAGGTTGTATTTTTTACTATAGGTCTTTCTTTTCTTTTTAATAATCTCTTTCATTTTAAAAAAGGTTCTAATGCAATTTACATTGTCACCTTTCAATGGCCAAGTCACAATGATTTCGTCTCCTGCATACTGATAGATCTCCCCATTAAACATGATGATAGCTTCCGATATATCATAAAAAAAATCTCTTATGAGTTCACTATACAGCTTATTGTCTAATTTTTCGGCAATTGCCGTGGAATCTTTTATATCAAGAAACATAAAAATTCTTGAAACTTCTCTTGGCCGATGGTACAAACCTAACATCAGTTTTAAAAAATTCAGTTTTCCGGTTAATTGCATGACCTGGGAAATAAAAACCATAATTATTATGAAGGTCAAACTAAATAGGAAATCTCTTATAAATAAGGCGCTATATAGATATTGTGAAACGGCTTCCAAATAAGTAATCTGTTGGTCAAATGAAATTTCAATCGATAAAACCAGGCATAAAATAATACTTATGATAAGAGAATAAAGAAAAGCGCGAATAATAGTGACAAAAAGGGAAGAAATTTTATGAAATAATCTTTTTAGAACAAACTCTTCAAGAATTCCAACAATAAGACCTAGAAAAATACTGATTGTGCCAGCTTCAATAAACTCATTTAAAGTATGTGGATAAAAGAAAAAATTATAGGATAACCCAAAAAATAATGCAATTCCTATAATAGCAAGGATATTCTGAAGTTTTAGTCTGCTTTCTGGTTTCACGTCACAATTTGATATAAGATTGCAATAATTTTAATTAAATATACATAATTAGTTAAAAGCCTAAAGGGTTTTCATAAAATTAAAACTGTTTTGATGTGATATAAATGGGCTAGCCTATAAAAATTCACTGATCTTAAATTAAGATATTTAAATTCTCTTTATCACTAATTCACTAATTATTATTAGTGGCTGATAGTTCCTCTCTTGGTATCAATTTCCCAGCAATGATTACCGTTTCAATATCATTATACGCATTTATATTTTTCAGGGGATTTGAATTTAAAATAAGCAAATTGGCTTTCTTCCCCTTTTCTACTCCTCCATATAATGTTTCTAGATGAAACACTTTTGCATTATTATGAGTAGCTGCTTTAAAAATTGTTTCTAATGAAATACCTGCTTCAAACATATGCTTCATTTCTAAAAAGCCGTTATATCCCGGAGGGTTGGTGAACATGTTCATTGCTGGCGTATCTGAACCTAAAATAAAATTGGCGTCTTGTTCTGATAGAAATTTAGCAACAGTATTTAATCTTGATTTATATAAGTCATATAGATCTGGCCACATTTCCTTATCATTAGTATGATTCCCTTTCATTGCCATATAAAATGGTGGATTTGTTTTCTTTAGAAAATCTGCACGTCCTAGAATTTTATCACGCCCCCAATTTCCTTCTTCAGATCTAAGAACATTCAGGTAATCTTTTGGATAAATATTTTTTAGATGCTCATCTAATAAAAAATTATTCTTAATTAAATCCTCTTCTCCTGTAATGGCCCTAAATGTAAGTTGATATCCTAATTGTTTATGAGCGATTTCTACTAAGACATCTTGATGCTCTTTTGTTAATTCTAAATTATTGAATTCCTCTTCAAAGTTATCAGTCCAATTCCATAAGCCATGCGCAAAAACACTAACGCCTGTTTTAAGACCAAATTGATGTCCTTCTAGTGAAGGTGCATGCAAAAGAACTGGAAGGTTTTTTTTTTGAGCTTCTACTACTAAATCTGAAATAATAGCTGCACTCGGTTTGGCCCAAGTTACCATCATACCAGATGCTTCATCTTCATAAACTATTTTTACGCCAACACCCTGCTGACTCATATTTCTCGAAATGATCATTTCTGGAGTATGTTTTGAAATATCTATACTGTCAGGAAAAGATATTTCTTTATTGTATTTATCATGCAAAAAAGGCGATTGATAACGACTTTCAAGAGATGATTCTTGCATCTCCATTTCAAAATCATTCATTACTTGCACCTGATTCCCACAGGTGTAAATATCTGGGTGGAGTGGGCTTTTTTTAATTTTAGCGACCAATTCAGGATAATAATTATTCACATCCACAAGGGTAGTAAAACCATGATACAAATAGCTTTTGGGCAATTGCTCAAAATAGGCATCTACTAATTCAGGATATTTGTTTTTAAGCGGTCCATTAAATCCAGCTGTGTTGGCCAGATGCACATGCGAATCCATCAATCCTGGAATGAGAAATTTCCCTTCTCCATTAATTTCTTTAAAATTTCCAGATAATAATGGTTTTTTCTTATTTGCATAAATAATCTTTTCTCCATCAATTACTACAAAACCTAATAAACTGTCTACTTTTTCATCGTTGGCAGATATAATAGTGATATTGTTTATGATCGTTCCATCCTTAACTTTTAGGTCTGTACCTCCTTCATGCTGGCATGAACTGAATACCGTGACTAAAATTAGTATTAAAACATATTTTTTCATAATGTGTTTGTTTTTGTGTGCTGGTTTTTCAATTCATTTTACTCAATGTATTCCTCCAAAGGCAATAGCTATAAATCCAAAAGCGCCAAAAATTGCGTGAACAACTATTGCAATGCTAGTATTTTGTCTATGTTGAACTACTGCTGGTAAAATAAAGAAAATGGGTAGTGAGGCAAAGATTAAATCCAGTCCCATAGGTAAATGCCAGGCAGCCCAGAATAATCCGTGAATGAGCCATGTCCATTTTTTGAGTTGTAATTCCTGACGTGGTTGAATATAGCCTCTCCAAAGAAACTCCTCTCCAAAAATATTAAAAAAGAAAAAGATGGGCCACACATAAAATATCCATAGGTGACTGCTGTCTAAAGGCATATTCTTAAAGAAAAATGGTATTGCATCAATTCCCAGCATAGGCATTAAAACCTTTGCAATAAGAAAGGATGTGACACTGAGGAAAATAAAAGTGAAAATTGTCCATACCCAATCTTTCTTAGACAACTTATATATTTTCATTCGTTTTAACAAATCAGGCCATTTCCCTGAATTTATTTCTTTTTTGACTAAGTAAAGGGCACCAAAAAACATAGGTGCCAATGCAATTCCACCAACACTAATGAAATAGATAATTTCTATCGGTAAAGCGCTATTTACTTCAAGATAAGGTATAGCCAATTGACATGCTACATAATTTAGTAAAGTTGGGATGCCATATAACAAAATATAATCTTTCCACTTCAATGGTTTTAGTTCATTCATGATAAATTAACCTTTTAGCTCTTCATCAATTAATTTAAGAATGTC
>JADWMI010000339.1 GCA_015767395.1 Bacteroidota bacterium
GCAACATGTTATGCAGAAAACTCGTAATTATTTAACTAAATAATATGCTACTACTAGCTTTATCATTGGCTCCAGTTGCTATTATTATTCTTTACATTTATCTAAAAGATAAATACGAAAAAGAACCAAAACGTATACTAATTTCTTCATTTTTATTAGGAGCTTTTGTAAGTGTTATAATTACAACAATTCTTTACGTTTTTTTTGATTATTTTTTACCACTTCCAAATGAAACTAGTATTTGGCAACAGTTTATTAAAGCATTTTTTATAGTTGCTTTAATTGAAGAATTTAGCAAATATGTGATTGTAAGATATTTTGCGCAGCCAAAAAAAGCCTTTAATGAACCTTTTGATGGCATTGTATATGCTGTTATGGTATCAATGGGCTTTGCAGTACTAGAGAATGTTTTGTATGTAACAAATGGTGGATATCAGGTGGCATTATTACGTGCATTTACAGCAGTTCCTGCACATGCAACTTTTGCTGTACTCATGGGATATTTTATGGGTAAAGCGAAGTTTTCTAACAACAGAATTAAATTAAATTTAACAGGATTATTTCTAGCTATAGTCTTTCATGGTACTTATGATTTCTTCTTGTTTATAGAATTTGTTCCAGGCATATGGACTGGCGCTTTTGCATCATTAATAGTTGGTTTAATATTATCGCGTAAAGCAATTATAAAACATCAAGAGCGGTCAGTTTTTAAAAAGTAAACAATCACTTAAATTAAAATATGATTTGTGTCATGTTAAATCATATGGTTTCTACATAATTTTACACGATAAAAGCAATACTATACAAATTACATTATATCTTTATTCGATAATTTAATCACTAACATTATGGGTTTTAAAGTAAACGTCAATAATAATTTTGAATTAGACATTACTCAAGATGACATTTCAAAAATAGATACAGTAAAAACATCTGAAAACAATTTTCACATTCTAAATAAAAACACATCGCATAAGGCAGAAATTTCAAACAAAAATTTCAATAATAAAATGTATTCAGTTTTAGTTAACAATAATAAATATGATGTCTCCATTGCCAGCGATTTAGACGTTTTAATAAAAGAAATGGGGTTCTCGTTTGGTTCAACAAAACATGTTGATTTTATTAAAGCACCGATGCCTGGACTTATTTTAGATATTAATGTAAAACCTGGTGAATCTGTTAATGAAAATCAACAACTACTCATATTAGAAGCCATGAAAATGGAAAATATTATTATTTCTCCGAGAGAGGGAATAATAAAATCTGTTTCAATCACTAAAGGAGATGCCATAGAAAAAGGCCAATTACTTATAGAATTTGAACAAGCGTAATATTTAAATACCTGTTAAATGAAAAAAATATTAATTGCAAATAGAGGTGAAATTGCCATTAGAGTTATGAAAACGGCTCAAAAAATGGGTATAAAAACAGTTGCTGTATACTCAACTGCTGACAGGAATTCGCCACACGTAAAATTTGCTGACCAAGCTGTATGTATTGGAGAACCGCCTTCCAATCAATCATATTTGCGTGGTGATAAAATTATTGAGGTTGCAAAACAACTCCATGTAGATGCTATTCATCCTGGTTACGGTTTCTTAAGTGAAAATGCAGATTTTGCCGAACTTTGTGAAGACCATAATATCATATTTATTGGTCCAAAATCAGAAGCTATTAAAGTCATGGGAAGCAAATTGGCAGCCAAAGAAGCGGTTAAAGCATATAACATTCCTATGGTTCCAGGAATTGATAAAGCAATTACAGATGTTAATTTGGCTAAAGAAATTGCCAAAGAAATTGGTTACCCTATCCTCATTAAAGCATCTGCTGGTGGTGGCGGAAAAGGTATGCGTGTAGTAGAAAAAGAAAGCGATTTAGAATCTCAAATGAATCGTGCGATCAGTGAAGCAACCTCTGCTTTTGGAGATGGTTCTGTTTTTATTGAAAAGTATGTCACATCTCCAAGACATATCGAAATTCAGGTTATGGCAGATAGTCATGGCAATGTTCTTCATTTTTTCGAAAGAGAATGTAGCATCCAAAGACGTCATCAAAAAGTCGTTGAAGAAGCACCTTCCTCTGTTTTAACACCAGAATTAAGGGAAGAAATGGGACAAGCAGCAATTAACGTTGCCAAATCTTGTAATTATCTTGGAGCTGGAACTGTAGAGTTTTTACTTGATGACAAACATGATTTTTATTTTCTGGAAATGAATACGAGACTTCAAGTTGAACATCCTGTTTCTGAATGGATTTCTGG
The DNA here is from genome assembly GCA_015767395.1 of Bacteroidota bacterium. The sequence goes on from JADWMI010000339.1 coordinate 2,264, forward strand.
TGTCGATTTGGTAGAACTCCAGATAAAAGTAGCACGTGGTGAAGCATTAACCATAAAGCAAGAGGATTTAAAAATCAATGGTCACGCTTTAGAATTACGTGTTTATGCAGAAGATCCGCTCAACGATTTTCTTCCAAGCGTTGGTCGTTTAGAAACTTATAAAATTCCTGTTGGCGACAATATTCGTGTTGACAATGGTTTTGAAGAAGGTATGGATATTCCTATTTATTATGATCCAATGCTTTCAAAATTAATTACTTACGGAAAAACTCGTGATGAAGCTATTCAACTTATGATAACCGCCATAGGGAATTATGAAGTTAAAGGTGTTCAAACTACATTACCTTTTGGCAAGTTTGTATGTGAACATGAAGCCTTTCGTTCTGGCCATTTCGATACCCATTTTGTAAAAAAATATTATTCTCCGGAAGCTTTAAAAGACGCTATGAAAGAAGAAGCAAAAATGGCAGCAATAATTGCTGTAAAACAATATATAGAAGACCAAAAATTATTAAGATTACCTAATAACTAAATCATGGATCCAAAACTAAAAAAATTAAACGACAGGGTTACACTAGCTCATTTAGGAGGTGGTCAAGCACGTATAGATAAGCAGCATGCAAAGAAAAAACTTACGGCTCGAGAACGTATTAATTATTTAATGGATGAAGGTTCTTTTGAAGAAATTGGGGTACTGGTAACTCACAGAACTACTGATTTTGGGATGGAAAAAGAAATCTATTTTGGCGATGGTGTTGTAACAGGTTATGGTACTATAAATGATAGATTGGTTTATGTTTATGCTCAAGATTTTACAGTTTTCGGTGGTGCTTTATCAGAAACACATGCTGAAAAAATTTGTAAAGTCATGGATTTAGCTATGAAT
>JADWMI010000340.1 GCA_015767395.1 Bacteroidota bacterium
CACCTTTTTAAATTCGATTGTGCTAAATGTTCATTTTGTTCTTTTCATTTTTTATATGTTGGAATATAAATTGAAACACTATGTGCAGAATGTTTGGCTGCTAAGTTTCCAAATATTTCCTTTGATAAAATTTGAAATTTAGTGATATCCATACTATTTTATTTAACTATCTACTACGCTAAACATATTTCATTTTATCCTTTTCCTCTGCTTTATAAGTATTCTCAATTCCATTTAATAGAGCATCAGGATTAAATGAAATACTGTTTATTCCTTGTTCAACTAAAAATTGTGCGAATTCAGGGAAATCACTTGGAGCTTGGCCACAGAATCCAATCTTAGTGTTGGTTTTAATTGCTTTTTTAATTGCCATTGAAATCATCATTTTAGCAGCTTTATCATTTTCATCAAAAAGATTACTCATTAACTCAGAATCCCTGTCAACACCTAAAGTTAGCTGTGTTAAATCATTAGAACCAATAGAGAAACCATCAAAGACTGCTGCAAAATCTTCCGCTAAAATTACATTGCTAGGAATTTCAACCATCATGTATATTTCCAAACCGTTTTCCCCTTGTGCCAAGCCGTTTTCTGCCATAATTTCAATGGTTTTCTTACCCTCTCCTATAGTTCTACAAAATGGGATCATCACCTTTAAATTGGTAAGTCCCATATTTTCTCTAACTTTTTTTATCGCTTTACATTCCAATCCAAATCCGTCCTTATACAAATCACTGTAATATCTTGAAGCGCCTCTAAAGCCAAGCATCGGGTTTTCTTCAAGTGGTTCAAATTGTTTACCTCCAATTAGATTTGCATATTCATTGGTTTTAAAATCACTCGTTCTAACAATTACTTCTTTCGGATAAAAAGCAGCCGTTATTGTAGCAATACCTTGTGACAGTTCATTAATAAAGTAATCGGTTTTATTTTTATAATTTTTAGTTAGGTCTTCAATAATATTTTTTACGGAAGCATCTTTAATTTCATCAAATTTCAGTAAAGCCATTGGATGAATTTTCACACTATGGGTAATTATAAATTCCATACGTAATAAGCCAACACCATTATTTGGATAAGCAGCTAATTGAAAAGCTTTTTCCGGATCAGCCAATATCATTTTCATTTCAGTTTTTGGCAGTTTAATATTTGAAAAATCAATTTCTTTTTTATCAAAAGAAAGCTTTCCTTTATAAATATATCCCGTTTTACCTTCGGCACAAGAAATAGTAATTAATGCTCCATCAACAATAACTTTAGTGGCATTACTACAACCAACAACTGCAGGTACTCCCAGTTCTCTGGCCACAATGGAAGCGTGACTTGTACGTCCGCCTTTATTTGTAACAATACCGCCTGATTGTTTTAAAATTGGATCCCAATCGGGTGTAATTGTGTCGGTCACTACAATTTCACCTCTTTTTAATTGCATGGCTTCTTTCGGAGACTTCAAAACCCTAGCAGTGCCAACAACAATTTTGGAACCTACTGCATTACCCGTAGTAAGAGCTTCACCTTTTTCTGTTAGTTTATATTCAAAAAACAGGTTTTTATTTTTTGTTTGATGTACTGTTTCTGGTCGTGCCTGTGTAATATATATTTCACCTGAGATACCATCTTTCGCCCACTCAATATCCATCGCTTTTTTATAATGTTCTTCAATAATGAGTGCCCATTTGGCTAATACATGTATTTCATTATCTGTTAAAACAAATTGTTGTTTTTTTTTCAAAGGAGTTTCAATATTCAATAAGGAGGAATGACCATTAGATTGTGCATAAATAAGTGTCAATGCTTTATCACCCATTTTTTTCTGAATTACGGCATCTTTATCTAGTTTTAGTGTTGGTTTAAAAACGTAAAATTCATCAGGATTTACAGTTCCCTGCACAATATTTTCACCCAAACCCCAAACACCTGAAAGTAAAATAATTTTTTCAAAACCAGATTCAGGCTCCAAAGTAAACCCAACACCAGAACAACCTTTATCAGAACGCACCATTTTTTGAACACCTACCGAAATAGCAATATCTTCATGAACAAATCCCTTATCCTCTCTATATTTTATAGCTCGGTTTGTATACAATGAAGCAAAACAATTTTTAACAGCTTCTAGCAAATTTTCTTCTCCCTCAATATTTAAATACGTTTCATGCTGCCCAGCAAAACTTGCTTCAGGAAGGTCTTCTGCAGTAGCGCTACTTCTAACAGCTACTTCAAAATAAGTGCCTTCACATAAATTTTTATAGGCCGTAATAATAGCTTCAGAAAACTCTTTTGAGAAGATTCCTTGTCTAATAGTAGCTCTTGTTTGTTCACCAATTTCATTTAAATTAGCATAGGTTTTTTTATTCAGTTTTTGAAGCGTCTCCGTTAATTGTTTTTGTAAATTATTTTCTCTTAAAAACGCATAATATGCCTCTGCTGTTGTCGCAAATCCGTTAGGAACAGCTACACCGTCATGAATTAATTCGTTATACATTTCGCCTAATGAAGCATTTTTCCCACCAACTATAAGGATATCGTCAATATGTATTTCACTAAATTTTTTAATATAATTTATCATCATAAGTGAGTTATGGGTTAATAATTGATTTCATTAAAACTCCTTAAAATTATGTCAGAGTAAATGTAGTAACTCCACATCTAGGTCATAAAAAATCTAAATTTCAATCTTTACTTCAAAAAAAGAACAAACAGTTTTATTTTTAATTATTTGATATAACTGTAGGATTTGCTTTTAATCTACGACTAGAAATAGTTGCTTTTCTTGCATAATTCTCAAGTATCATTTGTGCTTTTAAAAAACATAACGTGGATTCTGCACCTTGATTAATATTGATATGAGTATCCTCAAGCCCATCATATGACGCGCCGTTCTGTGGATTATACATGATTTGTTTAAGGTGATTATTTCCCAAAAACCAACTAAATGCCAATTCCAGCTGATCTTTATACTTCTTTTTCCTAGTTACATCATAAAATAAATCCAGAACAATAATTGTAGTAGCTACCTCGATAGGTTGCTCTCCATAAAAAGCACGTTCATTATTCTTTTTAAACCATCCTTTATTTGAAATTACTTTTATTTGCCCCTTCATAAAATATTGAGACAGTAAAAAATCTAAAGATATTTCTGCAATC
>JADWMI010000341.1 GCA_015767395.1 Bacteroidota bacterium
GAAACATAAATTTTTCCATTCTTTTGCTCAACAGTTAAACCTTTTCCTTCAAAACTAGTCAGTGCTTTTGAAATAGCATCTTTTAATTGTTGCATTTGTGCTTCCTTAGCATTGATCAAAGCTTGTAATTCTTCAATTTGTGATGAACGATGATTTAGCTCCAATTGTAGATTTTCCAATCGTAAACTTTCCGCTTCTAATTTGCGTTCTTTTTCATCTAATTGAGCTAGTAATTCCTGATTTTTTTGAGATTGTTCTGCTAATTTTTTTGAACTTTGAGCAGATAACACCTGATATGATTCGTCTAAATTATCATATTTGTTTTGAAGCGCTTCTAAATTATTTTCTAACAATGCTTTTTGGGTAGAAAGGTCATCAAATTCTTTATTTAATTTTAATAAATCATCCTCAAGCGTTTTTTTAACAGCTAATAAGTTGTCTTTTTCTTGAATTAATGCGGTATTGGCTGATCGTAATTTGTTATACTTTGTTTCTAGTTCTGTGTATACTTTTTTAGAAACGCAAGCATTTAATGTAAATGCAATTACAACTAAAAGGACTATTTTTTTTAACATATTAGGGTTTTATTATTTTATTTCTACAACTATTGGGCAATGGTCTGAATGTTTTGCTTCTGGCAAAATATATGCTCTATTAATACTTTCTTTTAAAGGTTCGCTAACCATATTATAATCAATACGCCAACCTTTGTTATTGTTCCTGGCGTTTGCTCTGTAACTCCACCAACTATAATGATTTGGTTCTTTGTTTAAATGTCTAAAAGAATCAATAAATCCGCTATTTATAAAATTCCCAATCCATTCACGTTCTACAGGTAAAAATCCAGAAACACCTTTCATTTTAGGGTTGTGAATATCTATTTCTTCATGACAAATATTGTAATCACCACAAATTATAATATTCGGAATTTCTTTTTTTAATTCATTTACATAGTTCTGAAATTCAGCCATATAATTCAGTTTGAAATCTAAACGAGCATCATTTGTTCCCGACGGCAAATATAAACTCATTACCGAAAAATCATCAAAATCTACACGTAAATTTCTTCCTTCGAAGTCCATGGTCTCAATTCCTGTGCCATATTCAACGTGATTTGGTTTTGTTTTTGATAAAATGGCAACACTGCTATAGCCTTTTTTTTCAGCTGAAAACCAATAATGAAAAGGGTAACCAGCTTCTTCAAACAATGTTAAGTCTAATTGTTCCTTATGTGCTTTTGTTTCTTGAATACAAACAACATCGGGGTTTGCCGCTTTTAACCAATCAATAAAGCCTTTTTTCAATGCGGCCCTTATGCCATTTACGTTGTATGATATTATTTTCATGTTTTTTTAGGGTTTAGATTTTTTTATATTTAATATTTTGCCAACAGCCAAAGGTAAAAAGCTAACAGCTTTCGTATACTTCTCTTAATTTCCTTCTCATTACTTTGTTCGAAGCTGTTCTAGGCAAAACATCAATTTTCACTATATCTGAAACTTTAAAAAGTGGATTTAATTGTTTACGGATACTATTTTTTGATTGAATAAGTCTTTCTTCCAAAGTTAATTCTGAAGTGTTTTCTACATAGTAAATCACCAATAAATTTGGTCCGCCGCCTTTAGGAGAAACAGCAATCGCAGCTGATTCCTTGATGAAATCTAGCTGATTTAAAACAGCTTCAATTTGAACAGCGCTTACTTTTATGCCACCTAAATTCATAGCGTCATCAACCCTTCCTTGTGCTTTGTAAAAACCGTTTTCTAATTGTTGCAATGCATCTCCGTGCCTTCTTAATAATTTACCTTCAAGTGTTGGTGTATCTTGATGGTAAACTTTAAAATGGTCACGGTTTAGTAGGCTTGTTGATAAACCCATAATTGGTGGGATGATAAATAATTCACCTTTTGTTGAAACTTCGTTTTCACCGTCCAGCAATACAAATTCGCCTCCCAAAGCCTGCGTTGAAAAAGTACTTGCTATATTTGGTTGAACTACTGTACTGGTTACATAGCCACCACCAATTTCGGTGCCACCGCAATATTCAATAACAGGTTTGTTATTTGCCAATTGCATTAAATATTCCATTTCTGTTGGGTTGGAAACTTCACCAGTTGAACTGAAACATTTAATGTGATCCCAATTATAGGCTTCCATGCATTGCGTGTTTTTCCAATTTTTCACAAAACTAGGTATTACGCCCAACATGGTTACTTTTGCATTTTGAACAAATTCTCCAAAATTTTCACCCATTGGGGCACCATAATACAACGCAATTGTTGCCTTGTTAATTAGCGTTGCAAACACCAACCAAGGTCCCATCATCCAACCCAAGTTTGTTGGCCAGCAAACCACATCGTTTTTATGAATATCTTGGTGGTAATAACCATCGCTAGCACATTTTATTGGGGTTGTATGTGTCCACGGAATGGCTTTTGGTTCTCCTGTAGTTCCTGAGGAAAATAGAATCGTTATAAGATCTTCCGGACTTTGAATAACTGTTTTAAATATGCTGTTTGAACTTAAAAAAGAATTCCAATAAATATCGTCTTTTCGCAGTTTAATTTTTACTTCTGAAACTTTTAAAACAATGGCTTTTGGTGCATTGGCATCAATTATTTTTGAATATAAGGGCAATTCTTTATTAGCCCTCTTTAAAACGTCTTGTGTGAAAATTACTTTAGGTTTTGTAATGTCTAATCGTATCGAAATTTCGTTGGGAGTAAAGCTATCGGCAATTGTTACAATTGGCATTCCGGCCTTTATACCTGCTAAATAAATGGCAACAGCTTCCAAAGTCATTGGCATATCAATAGCAATACGATCTCCTGTTTTTAAACCTAGTTGAATAAGTCCATTTGCAATTTGATTGACTAAAGAAAGCAATTCCTTTTGCGTTACTTTCTGAAGGTTTTTTCCTTCTTCTTGAAAAATAACTGCGATTGAATCGTCTGCATTTTGAAAACAGGAATCAACAATATTCAGTGTGGCATTTTTTAACCATTTCGCATTTTCAACACCTTTTGAAATATCTAAAATAGAAGTGTGATTTTGAGCTAGTTTAATGCCTAAATTTTGAATGGTTTCTTCCCAGAAAATTTCCTTTTGAGTTACCGACCATTTCCAGAAATCTTGAT
>JADWMI010000342.1 GCA_015767395.1 Bacteroidota bacterium
CGTTAATCCAACAAATGAAATAGTAAATCTAAAATATGAAATTTCGGATTTGTATTACTTAGTTTATACCGTTTAAGATTTTAGTATCTTTTTACGTCTAAAAACACTTAATAAAATAAATGAAATTAAAAATGAAATAATAGCTGCTAAAAAAGCAAATATGACTGCCCCAACAATATATTGAACAACATCATTTTTAATAGAATCTAAAGTAATACTTGAAAAATAAGGTAAGAGTGTAGCATCCTCAAACATAAAACTACCAACATAATAACTAATCCAAATTAATAACGGAATCATTGGCGGTATACTAATATTCGCAGCTGCAATAAATATTGCTTTATTTAATTTGAATAACATAGCTAATGGAATTCCGACTAATAATTGAAATCCCCAAATAGGAACAATTCCCATGAAAAATCCAAAGCTAATTGATAAAGATTTGTTTAAATTGGTTTCATTTGGTTGGATGATATCACTCTTTAATTTAATCCAGAATTTTTTTGTAAGTGAAGCCTTAAATAATCGCTTTGGTAAATAATATAAAAGAGTTAAAGTAACAAGGTAAGTGTTTAGTATACTAATTCGTGTAAAATCTTTAAATGGTCTAAAATGCGTTACACGTTCTTCATAATCATATAGCACCTTAACGTTTACAGGAATAATATTCACATCTTTCCAGGCCATTTTTACAATTACTTCAATCTCCGTTTCAAATTTTGTTGTAAACAACTTTATTTTTTTAAGAGATTCCAAAGGGTAGAGCCTGTATCCAGTTTGTGTATCCGGCAACTCTAAACCTGTTTCTACCTTAAACCAAAAGTTAGAGAATTTGTTTCCAAAAGAACTTTTCCCAGGAACATTTTCATGATCCATATTTCTAGACCCCATTAATAATGAACCTGGATTCTCCACTGCAGAATCAAAAAAAACAGGTAAATCATCTGGAAAATGTTGACCATCTGAATCAATTGTAATGGCGTTAGTATACCCTTTTTCAATAGCTGTTTTAAAACCAAGTTTTAATGCGTTCCCTTTTCCAACATTATTGCTATAGCCTACAATAGTTATTTTATCTTTATATAATTCTAAAATATGAGACGTACTGTCAGTAGCCCCGTCATTTACAACTATTACATCTTTTTGATTGGTATAAATAAGTACGTCATCAATCAATTTTGCTAACGTTTTTTCGTTATTGTAAGTTGGTATAATTACACAACCATTAATGTCAGCTAATTCACTCATGAATATACTGCTGAAAATTTAAAATAACTAGTAGCATTATCTTTTCCAACAGCATTAATTTTAAATGTGTTTTCAATTTCCTTTACAGTAACTTCAACAGTAATTGTTGGTGATTCTATTGGGTTTAAAACTGCCAAAAATTTACATCTTCCAATAGAATCTAACTTCACATTTCGTTGGTAATGTATTTTTAATATTTCCTTAATTAATTGAATTTGAATTACACCAGGTGTAACAGGATTTTCAGGAAAATGACCCTTAAAAATACTGTTTGAAGCATTAATAGTTACTTCAGCTATTATTTTATCTTCTGTTTTTTTTATAGGGCTAATCTCAAATAAATTATCAATTAACATAACTTAAAATTTTGTAAAAATAGAGTTTTCAATTGTTGTGTTGTATTTTTGATGGCTAAAAGTAGTGATTTTTTTATCGCCTTCAGGTTGAAAAAATATAATACTTTCTAATCTGTTATTGGACTTTGAAAAGTACATTTCAAATTTTGTATATATCTTATTCATTGGTTTTGTAGTAGGTGTCATTTCAAGTAAATATTTAGATGAAGACTCATAAACTGCAGTTTTCATGTTTTTATCATCTTGATAATTTCCAGTAATCATCTTTAGCATAAATTCATTAACTTTTCTAGCCATTTTTTTACTACCAACGTTCGTTTGTTCTATGCCATTATTTTTTATTCTTAGTGATTCGAAATTGATCATAATAATATATTCAAATGGTGATTTTTGAGTCCATCTCATTTTATCACTAGCTTTATAATGAAATTTACCGGTAGAGATTTGTGGTTTTGAAAAAGCAGCTAAAAAGGTTTCTTCAGTAAAATCAGCTACAATTGTATTTGTTTTATCAGCAGTACTTTTTAGCTTCGCTAGTATTTCTTTCGGATTATTAGATAGTTCATATCCTTTTTTTAAAGGAGAAAATGAAACTAGTAATAATATTACTATTGCAGAAAATATGGCTTGAATTTTATTCATATGGCAATTGATTTATTGATTTTTCAATATTGATAATTTTTGTACCATTCTCATTTAGTTTTTGTAAAATTTCATCAAGTGAATCAACTGTTATATCTTTTGTATCGTGAAATAATAATATTGTTTTGTTATTTTTATTAATTGCACTTAAGGTATTATTTATTAATGAACTTCTTGCAATTGATGTAGTATCAAAAGTTCTATGTGTCCATCCGAAAGATGTATAATTCGTTTTATTTAAGAGTTTGGTATAGTTGGGTGAAGTCACGCCAAATGGAGGTCTAATGTAATTAGGCTTTTTTCCAATTATATTTTTTATTATTAAATCAGTTTTTTTATAGTCTTTAATCAACTTATTCTTTCCAAAAAATGGGATAAAATTACTATGACTATTTGAGTGGTTACCAATAATATGTCCTTCTTCAAATATTTGTTTAATTATTTCTGGGTACTTTTCAGCTTCTTTTCCAATAACAAAAAATGTAGCTTTAACATCATGGTTTTTTAATGTACTTAAAATCAACTTTGTGTTTTTTGGGTGAGGTCCATCATCAAAAGTAAAAGACACTCCTTCCTCACTATTCTGATTTACAGATTTAATAAACCAATTCAAGCCAATGAAATAAGACCCTAAAAATACTATTGATAAATAGACTAATAGAAACGCTGACATAGTCCACCAAAAAAAATGTGTATCCCAATATGCGAGACATAGTATTAGTCCTAAAATTTTATATAAAAAGAAAAATATTTTATGCTTCATTTAAATATTTTCAATAAGTGTTAGCCCTAATTTCGATTGACTTAGGTTGTTGTAAATTAAAATTTTTTTTGATTCTCCAGTTCGTATTTCATCTACGGCTAAATGTAAACCGAAGCCTG
>JADWMI010000099.1 GCA_015767395.1 Bacteroidota bacterium
GAAGGAAGTATTTACCAAGTAATTATGTACGGAAGAAATATGATGGGTTCACATGCTTCACAGTTAACAGCTAAAGAACGTTGGCAAGTTACTATGTATGTAGAACAGCTAAGAACTGAATTGTTAAAATAAGACTTTTACTAAGATAGAATTTTAAATATGTATACCTTTTCAAGTAAATTAAAAACATTTTCAATTGCGCTAATGATTATTGGAGCATTAGGTGTTGCTTACGGATTTTTCTCTGCACCTAGTACAGTAGAAGATGTAAAAGTAATGATGCAAGACAGTCATGATTCTCATGGAGTTGAAGCTTCTAGTCACGAACCTGTTACGGCAGATGCGCACGGTACTACTGAAACTCAGGATGAAGCACATTCTGATGATGCACATGCAGAACATGTTTTACATTTATTACAAAACAAACCTTGGTCTGCTTTATATGTAGCATTGTTTTTCTTTTTTATGATCTCATTGGCAACATTGGCATTTTATGCGATTCAGCATGCTTCTCAAGCAGGTTGGCCAGTAGTATTGTTTAGAGTTATGGAAGCAATAACTGCATACCTACCTGTAGGTGGTGTATTGTTATTTGTATTCTTTGTGCTTTCATCAATGCATATGAATCATTTATTTATATGGATGGATCCTGAAGTTGTTGCACATGATGAATTAATTCAAAATAAAGTGGGATACTTAAATGTATCTTTCTTTTTAATTAGAGCAGCAATTTATATTTTAGGTTGGGTTTTATATCGCAACTACGCTAGAAAGTTAACATTGGCACAAGACAATGCAACAGATTTAAAAAACTACTATAAATTATTTAAAAGCTCTGCAGCATTTTTAGTTTTCTTTTTAGTAACAGAATCTATGATGTCTTGGGATTGGATTATGAGTTTAGACCCACATTGGTTTAGTACTTTATTCGGATGGTATATTTTTGCAAGTATGATTGTTTCTGCTATTACTACAATTGCATTAGTTACAATTTACTTGAAAGGAAAAGGATATTTAGAATTTGTAAACAATAGTCACTTACACGATTTAGCGAAGTTTATGTTTGGATTCAGTATTTTCTGGACGTACCTATGGTTCTCTCAATTTATGTTAATATGGTATGCAAATATTCCTGAAGAAGTAACTTATTTTATAACAAGGTTCAATGATTATAAATTACCTTTCTTAGGAATGGTTGTTTTAAACTTTGTATTTCCATTATTGGTATTAATGAACAGCGATTACAAACGTGTGCCTTGGTTTATTGTAACAACGGGTATTGTTATTTTAATTGGACATTATATTGATATTTTTGTAATGATTATGCCTGCAACTGTTGGCGATCAATGGTTTATTGGAATTTCAGAGATTAGTTCGGTATTATTAATTTTAGGATTGTTTATTTATGTGGTATTTAACGCATTAACAAAAGCACCATTATTAGCAAAAGGAAGCCCATTCATAAAAGAAAGTGAACAATTTCACTATTAAAGCATTAAAATAGACCTATTGAAGAATCCTGAATTCAATTTATTCAGGATTTTTTTTATATTTGACAACTACTAAAAACAACTAACTAAAAAAATGACAGCAATACTTTACATTTTACTGGCAATTGTAATTGGCGTAGCGATATGGCAAGTCACAAGTATTTTAAATTTAAAAGGGGTAATAGCTACTGAAAAAGACAATAACCAACAAGGGATAATTTTTGCGCTGTTTGGTATCTTTTTTTACGGATTAATGATATTTTCTTTTTGGAAATATTCTGTAATTTTATTACCAGACTCGGCTTCTGTTGAAGGTGAAAGCTATGACACTTTATACTTAGTAACCATGTTACTAATTTTATTTGTACAGGCAATTACACAATTTTTATTATTCTATTTCGCATTTAAATACAGAGGAATAAAAGGAAGAAAAGCATTGTTTTATGCTGACAGTCATAAATTAGAAATGATTTGGACAATTGTTCCTGCTATTGTATTATCTGGACTTGTGTTGTACGGACTTTCAGTTTGGAATGACGTAATGGACACTTCTGATGCAGAAAACCCTTTAATTGTTGAAGTTTATGCAAAACAGTTTCAATGGGAAGCGCGCTATGCTGGAGAAGACAATGAATTGGGATTGGCAAACGTTCGTAAAATTAAAGGCATCAATACAATGGGTGTTGATATGAGTGATCAGAATGCATTGGATGATGTACCTGTTAGAGAACTACATTTACCTAAAGGACGTAAAGTGATTTTTAAATTTCGTTCGCAAGATGTGTTGCATTCAGCTTATATGCCACATTTTAGAGCGCAAATGAACTGTGTTCCTGGAATGGTAACGCAATTTGCTTTTACACCAAGTATGACTACTGAGGAGATGCGATTGAATGATAAAACCATTGCTAAGGTAGCAGGGATTAATAAAATAAGAGCAGAAAAAGGTGAAGATCCTTATATATTTGATTACTTATTATTGTGTAATAAAATATGCGGTTCATCGCATTACAATATGCAGATGAAAATTATTGTTGAAGAAGAAGCTGATTTTAACACTTGGTTGAAAGGTCAAAAAACAATGGCTCAGGTTGTTCAATAAAAACTAACTACTACACTACTAACAAACTAATATTATGTCAGATCATCATCATAAAGAAACATTTGTAACTAAATACATATTTAGTCAAGACCATAAAATGATTTCTAAACAATACTTGGTAACAGGTATTTTTATGGGAGTAATAGGGGTATTTATGTCTATGTTATTCCGTTTACAAATTGCTTGGCCAGATCATTCATTTAGTATCATTGAAGCTTTTTTGGGACGCCACCAAGATGGAGGCGTAATGTCACCAGATATTTACCTAGCGATAGTAACCATTCACGGTACTATTATGGTATTCTTTGTTTTAACGGCCGGATTAAGTGGAACATTTAGTAACTTATTAATTCCCTTGCAAATTGGAGCGCGTGATATGGCATCCGGGTTTTTAAATATGGTGTCTTATTGGTTGTTCTTTTTATCAAGTGTAATCATGGTAATTTCGCTATTTGTTGAAGCGGGACCTGCTTCAGCTGGTTGGACAATTTATCCACCATTAAGTGCTTTGCCACAAGCAATTCCTGGATCAGGAATGGGAATGACACTTTGGTTGGTTTCAATGGCTATTTTTATTGCGTCATCTTTGTTAGGAGCATTGAATTATATTGTTACCGTTTTAAATTTAAGAACTGTTGGAATGAAAATGACAAGATTGCCATTAACAATTTGGGCTTTCTTTGTAACAGCAATTATTGGGGTGGTTTCATTTCCAGTATTACTGTCCGCAGCATTACTATTAATTTTTGATAGAAGTTTTGGAACATCTTTCTATTTGTCAGATATATTTATTCAAGGAGAAGTATTGCATTACCAAGGTGGATCACCGGTATTGTTTGAACACTTATTTTGGTTCTTAGGTCACCCGGAAGTTTACATTGTATTGTTGCCAGCATTGGGAATTACTTCTGAAATTATTTCTACAAACTCAAGAAAACCTATTTTTGGGTATAGAGCCATGATTGGTTCAATCATCGCCATTGCATTTTTATCAACGATTGTTTGGGGGCATCATATGTTTGTATCAGGAATGAATCCTTTCTTAGGATCTGTATTTACTTTTACAACTTTATTGATTGCAATTCCTTCAGCAGTAAAAGCATTTAACTACATCACCACACTCTGGAAAGGGAATCTACAAATGAATCCGGCAATGCTGTTTTCAATAGGACTTGTTTCAACATTTATTTCTGGAGGTTTAACAGGATTGGTTTTAGGAGATAGTGCATTGGATATTAATGTTCACGATACGTATTTTGTAGTGGCGCATTTCCACTTGGTAATGGGTGTATCTGCAATTTATGGAATGTTCGCGGGTGTATATCATTGGTTCCCTAAGATGTTCGGTAAAATGATGAATAAAACATTGGGCTACTGGCATTTCTGGTTAACTGCGGTTGCTGCATATGGCGTTTTCTTCCCAATGCATTTTATTGGTCTAGCTGGTTTACCTCGTAGGTATTATTCAAATACGGCATTTCCATTATTTGATGATGTAGCCGATGTAAATATTGTAATTACGTTGTTTGCCATTTTAGGTGGAGCAGCGCAAATAATATTCTTGGCGAATTTCTTTATCAGTATTTATAAAGGTAAGAAAGCTGAACAAAATCCTTGGAGATCTAATACGTTAGAATGGACAACTCCTGTTGAACATGTACACGGTAACTGGCCGGGAGAAATTCCTGCTGTTCATCGTTGGGCGTATGATTATAGCAAGCCAGGACATGACGAAGATTTTGTTTGTCAAACCACCCCATTAAAAGAAGGTGAAGAGGAGTCATAACTTCATATAAAAATTTATATTCTTAAAACCTTTCTAATTTTTTAGAAAGGTTTTTTATTTCTGCTATCTTTGTTTTTATGAATGAAAACTTGAATCCTGATAAAGAACATTTTTCTACTGAAGAATTGGATGTTGAAAAGAAATTAAGACCGCTTAGTTTTGATGATTTTACAGGACAAGAACAGGCAATAGAAAATCTGAAAATTTTTGTTGAGGCGGCCAATATCCGTGGTGAGGCTTTAGATCACACGCTGTTTCATGGACCTCCCGGATTGGGGAAAACTACTTTGGCGCATATCCTTGCAAATGAATTAGAAGTTGGGTTGAAAATCACCTCAGGACCAGTATTAGACAAACCAGGAGACTTAGCAGGATTACTTACAAATTTAAGTGAGCGCGATGTGCTTTTTATTGATGAAATTCATCGATTGAGTCCTATTGTTGAAGAATATTTATATTCAGCTATGGAAGATTATCGTATTGATATTATGATTGAATCTGGTCCAAATGCAAGAACAGTTCAAATAGATTTAGAACCTTTTACATTAATTGGAGCAACTACACGTTCTGGTTTATTAACGGCGCCAATGCGTGCACGTTTTGGAATTAGTAGCCGATTACAATATTACAATACTGAATTGTTAACAACCATTGTTCAACGTAGTGCAACTATTTTAAAAGTAGTGACTTCTATGGAATCAGCGATAGAAATTGCTGGTAGAAGTAGAGGAACACCTCGTATTGCCAACGCATTGCTTCGTAGGGTGCGTGATTTTGCGCAAATTAAAGGTGATGGAACAATTACCATAGAAATTGCAAAGTACGCCTTAAACGCCTTGAATGTGGATGCACATGGTTTAGATGAAATGGATAATAAAATTCTAACAACCATTATTGATAAATTTAGTGGAGGCCCAGTTGGGCTTAGCACACTCTCAACCGCTGTTGGCGAAAATTCTGAAACAATTGAAGAGGTATATGAACCATTTTTGATTCAAGAAGGATTTATAATGCGAACGCCAAGAGGTAGAGAAGTTACGCAGTTGGCCTATAAACATTTGGGAAGAATTAAAGGAGAAAGTCAGGGAGAATTATTTTAATTTTCATATTGTGATATAAGTCACATATCTAAAAATAGTACACTGTACTTTTGTAAAAGCAAAGCAATAAACTTATAAAATGAGTTTAAAAAAAATATTCCCTTTTTTAATTTGGCTTCCATTAACAAAAAAAACGTGGAAAGATGATTTAATTGCGGGTATTACAGGAACTATAATTGTAATACCACAGGCAGTTGCATTTGCAATGATTGCAGGTTTACCACCTATTTATGGTTTTTACACAGCCATGATTACACCAATAATTGCCGCCTTGTTTGGTTCTTCATACCATTTAATTTCTGGTCCAACCACTACAGGTTCAATAGTTGTTTTTGCCATTATCAGCAAATTTGTAAACCCAGAATCCGATTTAGAAGCCTTTATTTCAATGGCCATCGTTTTGTCGTTTATGGCGGGTGTTATTAAATTATTGATGGGGTTGGCAAAAATGGGAAAATTAGTCAATTTTGTATCACATTCTGTAGTTATAGGTTTTGCTGCTGGAGCAGGAATTTTAATTGCTTTCAAACAATTAAAACATGTGTTTGGGATAAAAGTACCACAAGGAAGTTCTTTTTACGAAATTATCTCTTATATAATTTCACATATAGACGAAACAAATTTATATGTTTTAGGAGTGGCGCTTGGAACACTTTTATTGGCTCTTTTAATAAAAAAAATAAAATATATTACGAGATTGTATTTGTTAATAGCCATGATACTAGGAAGTGTTTTGGCTATTTTATTGGGAGGTGATTTACACGGAATAGAGACCGTTGGTGATGTGCCTTCAAACTTACCCCCATTTAAGATTCCAGATTTTAATTTTGAAGACATGAGACTCTTAACAGCTGGTGCGGTGACATTGGCATTGTTAGGATTGGTTGAGGCTGTTTCAATTGCAAGAGCGGTTGGATTACATACACACCAAAAATTAGATAATAATCAAGAGTTTATAGGACAGGGATTATCAAATATAATTTCAAGTTTTTTCTCGTCTTATGTGAGCTCAGGATCTTTTACACGTTCGGGAGTCAATTATCAAGCAGGAGCCAAAACACCATTATCAGCAATAATTTCGGCTTTTGGGTTAATGATAGTCGTTTTGTTTTTTGCAAAATATGCTTCGTTTTTACCAAAACCAGCAATGGGAGGCATTATTTTATTGGTTGGTTATAATTTAATTGACTTTCATCACATAAAGCAAATAATAAAAAGCAGCAAACGAGAATCTATTGTTTTAGGAGTAACGCTATTAGGAACCTTGTTTTTAGAGTTAGAAACCGCTTTGTTTTTGGGGATTTTAATTTCATTATTTTTCTATTTAGAAAAAACCTCTAAACCAAATATTGCCATTTTTGGAAAAAATAAAGACGATAGGTTTATCAATATTATTAGAGATAAAACAACCAAAGAATGTCCTCAACTTAAAATAATTAGAATTGATGGCTCTATATATTTTGGAGCGGTAGAAGTGATTTCCAATTATTTTGCTGATTTATATGAAAAAGGAGAAGAAAAGCATTTATTGATTTTAGCACACGGAATTAATTTTGTGGATTTGGCAGGTGCAGAATGGCTTACAAATGAAGTGTTGAAATGGCAAAAACGTGGAGGTGGAATTTATTTTGTAGGTTTAAAATTGATTAGTCAGGATGTTTTAAGAAGTGGTGGTTTTGCAAAAGTCATTGGAGATAAAAATTTTTTTACAGATAAAAACACTGCTATTTCAAGTATATATTCAACATTAGACACAGGAATTTGTAGCACTTGTGAAATTAAATTGTTTAAAGAGTGTCAATAATTGAACAGAATGAATTTTAAAAATATACTTCCAGTTTTAGGCTGGCTTCCAAACTATAAAAAAGCTTGGTTGAAAGGAGATTTAGGAGCAGGATTAACTGTGGGTGTGATGTTAATTCCACAAGGAATTGCCTATGCAATGATTGCTGGATTACCGCCAATTTATGGATTGTATACAGCAATGATTCCACAAATAGTATATGCTATATTCGGTACATCTCGTCAATTAGCGGTTGGTCCTGTAGCAATGGATTCATTAATTGTGGCATCGGGTGTTGGGGCCATTGCCGCAGTAGGATCAGAATATTTTATTTTCCTTGCGATTTTATTAGCGTTAATCATGGGCGCAATTCAGGTGCTATTTGGTATATTTAGAATGGGGTTTTTAGTCAATTTTTTATCTAAACCGGTAATTAGTGGCTTTACCTCTGCCGCAGCTTTGATAATAGCATTGAATCAGTTGAAATATTTATTTGGAGTAAATATGCCTAGAAGTAATCAACTTCAAGTTATTTTGTATGAAGCTTTCAAGCAAATTAATAATATCAATTGGCCATCATTTGTTATAGGAAGTATTGGTATTGTATTAATTGTTTTTTTGAAAAAGAAATATAAGAAAATACCTGGTTCTTTGGTAGCAGTGGTATTTGGTGTTTTGGCAGTTAAAATATTTCAATTGGAACAATATGGCGTAAGTATTTTGGGCGAAATTCCGCAAGGACTTCCTTCTTTTAAAGTACCACAATTAAATCGTGAAATTTTGGAGCAATTGGCTCCTTTAGGACTTACATTAGCCTTAATTGGGTTTTTGGAGGCTATTTCTGTAGCAAAATCTATTGAAGCCAAACACAATGATTACAAAGTAGATGCTAATAAAGAATTAATAGCATTGGGCTTGGGGAATATGGTAGGTGCTTTTTTTCAAAGTTATCCCTCAACCGGTGGTTTTTCTAGAACCGCAGTAAATAATAGTACTGGTGCAAAAACACCGCTGGCATCTATATTTTCGGCTTTGGTAGTTGCATTTACTTTATTGTTTTTAACACCCCTATTTTTTTATTTACCTAAAGCTATTATCGCTTCTATCATTATAGTTGCTGTTTTTGGTTTGTTAGA
>JADWMI010000343.1 GCA_015767395.1 Bacteroidota bacterium
TTTTAGTAAGTTTCCTGAACTAATTGCTGTTTGATCACTACTTGTAGAAATAATAGTTTCGAATCTAATTTTTTCTATTTTAAAATCTTCTAAGACAATATGTGTATCTGAATTATCTTCTTCTACACGTTCAGGTAAATTTCTTTTTTTACGTTCAATTCTGCTGGTAATTTCATATCCCGAACCATATCCTAAAATAGGCGCAAAATCTGCAAGACGATTAATATAAGTACCATTGTTTACAATTGAATTGTCTTCTTCATAGCCTTTTATCTCTTTCTTTAATTTAAATGTTAATCTTACAGAATCGTTAGGTTGTAAAGGATTATCATACTGAAATAAATACGTTCCATAAAAAGTGTCATGGGCAACTAAGCGCGCATTTTCTATAGTAATATTCTCTAACGGAATTCTTTCTGTGATGAATAGTTCTGATACTGGTTGTTCGCTTTTATTTTTCAACATATAATCAGCCTTAACAGTATACATTCTCTCTTTTGAATAGATAGCAACTTCTGTTTTTATAGATGTGCGTACTAGTCTTTTCTGGTCTTGATATTTCTTAAATTTTCGTTCATAGTTTTCACTAAAATCTAATCGATCATTATTAGTTTCATACTCCGAAACAATATTTACATTGTAAAAAACCAAACTACCTGCGCCCATAAATAATAGGATAAAAAAGGTGAATGCTAATTTCTGAATAGTTGTCCAACCGTATTTTAATTGTTTTACTTTAAATGAGAAGTTGGTTAGTACACCTCTATTCCAAATTTTAAATGAAATTAAAACCAATAGAAAACCAAAAGTCAACCAATAAATTGCTAAGTGATCAAATAAACTGGAAACACCATTAAATCCATCCATATTATTGTATTCAACTCTTGGCATAAATCCAAGACTTGTTAATGGATGCTCTAAACCTAATAAGCCAGCTTTTAAGCTTAAAAGAACGATCAAACCGAAAATCCCCATTCCCATGTATTTATTGGTAACCAAACTATTTACAAATAAGGCAATCATAGAAAATACAACCAATTGTAAACCGTAGTGATAATATAAAGAAGCATACAAGCTAAATTCAAAGTTAGTATAGTTTAAACTGATTTGAAATAGCATACACATCAAAATACCAGAAGTAATTAATAGCACTGGTAATAATAACAATGCTGTAAACTTAGACACAAAAAACACCCAGTTTTTTACTGGAGTAGCATCCACAATACTATTGAAGTTTACACTGCGCTCTTTCCAAACAATTTCTGAACTATAGAACGTAATTAATATCAAACTAAAAATAGTTAGTGGATTTACAATTAAATCTATCAATTGATTGGTAAAAGGATATACGCTCACGCCATATTGACCACCACTAATAACGGTTGAATATAATTCTGAGAATACAATAAACAACCACATTAACAATACTGCAATAAACGGTAAACTCTTAAAAACACTATTCAACTCTAATTTTAACAGGGAAAAGAATGCCCTTTTTTGGGCTTTAAAATTATGCAACGCTTTTATTGGTTGATATGCCAATAATTGCATTTGCTCCTTTTGCAGTTTTGGTTCTTTCTTTACTTTTTTAGAAATTTCTCTAAAAGAGAATAATTTATAAGTAGCGAATAATATTCCTATAGAAACCAATATCCAAACAAGTCTATTCAATAAAAACAAGCCAGAAAAAGACAACAATTGGGTATTCTTTTGATAAGGGGTCCAATATTGCGTTTGCTCAAAAAAGGCAGCAATTCCGAATGGATCTGCAATTGCAGCAATAGCCATACTTTCTGGCGTTGCAGGAACAGCTTGTGCCATTAGTGGTGAATTCAAAAATATGGAGCTCACAAAGTATAACATATAAATAAACACAGCACTAACATAGGTTGCAGTACTATTTTTAGTTAGTGTGCTTACAGAAAATATAATGGTAGCGCAGATAAAAATGTTCGGGATTACAATATACAGGAAAGGCTGTAAGTAGGTCATCAATTGAAAATCTGCAATTCTTTCCGGATCTAAGTTTGAGAAATAGTTCCCGAAAATATAACCAAGAATAAACGGAGAAAATGCTAAAACACTAAATAAAAAAGTTCCAAAAAATCGACTCCAAAAATAATGACTTTTTTTAATTGAAGAACTATAGATTAAACCTTCCATATTATGCTGTTTGTCTCTAAGCATTGCACTTATTGCAAAAAACATCGTTATAAATACACTTCCTAAAGTAAATATACTTGTATAAAAATACACTTGATACAGCGCATTAAAATTAACACCTTTAGGAGCAAAACCTTGCCTTCCAATAAAAACGCCTAGCACCAAAAACAACAAGGCGAATATTGGAAATGCGCGTTGTTTTAATTGATAAAAAACCTCGAATTGTAATAACTTCTTAAACATAACTTAGGCTTTTTTACTAGATTCATTAAATAAAGTAGTGAAATAGAAATCTTCTAAATTTGGTGTTATCATTTCGAAGCCGGCTTCGGGTCTTTTTTCTGATAATACGCGAATTTGAGTTTCTCCCGATATGAGCTTTGTAGAAATAACATCAAAAGCTTTCTTATAAATTTCTAGGTCTTTTTTAGGAATAATCTTCGTCCATATTTTTCCTTCAATAGATGCTACTAATGCTGTTGGATTTCCTTCTGAAATAATTTGTCCGTTAGAAAGAATAGCCATTTTAGGACATAAATTTCTTACATCTTCAACAATATGAGTTGATAGAATTACAATGACGTTTTCTCCTATTTCACTTAACAGGTTTAAGAAACGGTTGCTCTCTTCCGGGTCTAAACCAGCGGTTGGTTCATCCACAATTATTAATTGTGGATTTGCTAATAAGGCTTGTGCAATTCCAAATCGTTGACGCATTCCGCCTGAGAAAGTATACACTGACTTCTTTCTGTGTTGGTATAAGTTTACTTGCTGCAACAAAGCTGTTACTTGTTCTTTGCGTTCTTTGTTATTAAGAATTCCTTTTAGAATAGCTAAATGGTTCAATAATTTTTCAGCAGAAATTTTAGGATACACGCCAAATTCTTGAGGTAAATAACCCAAATTCTCCCTTACATATTGAGGTTTCGAAACAATATCAACATCGTTAA
>JADWMI010000344.1 GCA_015767395.1 Bacteroidota bacterium
GTGTTTATTTATTTATGGACAAACTAACAAATTAATATGGATATTTTATCACTCTTTGTCGTAGTACCTGTACTAACAATTATTGCCTTAGTTTTTACGAAAGGTTTAAAACAGGCTCGCTTAGTTTCAATGGTTGGAAGTATGTTTCAACTTGGAATGGCTATCAATTTAGTTTTTGCTTATTTTAAGGAGCGAGCTATAAATGATAGTATCATGATTTTCACCCAAGATTTTGTTTGGTTTGAACAGTTTAATATACACTACGCTATTGGGGTAGATGGTATTTCAGTTGCATTGATTACGCTAACAACAATAGTAGTGCTTGCAGGTGTATTTATTTCTTGGAAAATGCCAGATTTACCTAAAGAGTTTTTTATATCACTTTTAGTATTAGCAACAGGTGTTTACGGTTTCTTTATTTCTATTGATCTGTTTACTATGTTTGTTTTCTATGAAATAGCTGTAATACCAATGTATTTATTAATTGGTATTTGGGGAAGTGGGCCTAAAGAATATTCCGCTATGAAATTAACACTAATGTTAATGGGAGCTTCAGCAGTTTTATTAGTTGGAGTATTAGGAATTTACTTTAATTCAAACGCAGATGGAGGCGCTTTAACTTTTAACATTTTAGAAATTGCTCAAGTAAACATTCCTTTTGAAGCTCAAAAATTATTTTTCCCTTTAACTTTTATTGGCTTTGCAGTTCTTGGAGCTTTATTTCCTTTTCATACTTGGTCACCTGACGGGCACGCATCAGCACCAACAGCAGTATCCATGTTACACGCAGGGGTTTTAATGAAATTAGGAGGTTATGGTGTTTTTAGAATTGCTATGTTTTTATTACCTGCAGGAGCAGTTCATTGGTCTTGGTTCTTTATAATTTTAGCGGCAATTGGTGTAGTTTATGGCGCTTTTGGAGCTATAAGGCAAACAGATTTGAAATATATAAATGCATATGCATCAGTTAGTCACTTAGGTTTGGTTTTATTTGCGCTATTAACATTGAATAAAATTGCTTGGAACGGAGCTATACTTCAATCTTTGTCACACGGATTGCTAACAGCCATGTTTTTTGCATTGATTGGAATGGTTTACGGAAGAACGCATACAAGGGATATTCATAAATTAGGTGGGCTTATGAAGGTATTACCTTTTATTGGTGCTATTTATGTTATAACTGGGATGGCTTATTTAGGCTTACCTGGATTTAGTGGTTTTGTTGCCGAGATGAATATTTTTGTTGGTGCTTTTGAAAATCCGAATATGTTTAATAGAATTCTAACAATTCTTGCCGTTTCATCAATAGTTGTAACAGCCGTTTATATTCTTAGACTTGTTGGAAAAATTATGATGGGACCATTGGCAAATGATGATTTTAAAGATTTACCAAAAGCAACTTGGTATGAAAAAACAGGTATTTTGTTATTGTTAATTCCAATTATAGCAATGGGAGTTGCACCGCTTTGGTTAAGTGATATGATAATGGCAAGCATTGAACCGTTTATTAAAGGAGTATTATAAAATTAAAACAGATAACTAAAATGAATTTTAGTAGTTTTTTAGTAATGAGACAAGAAATTTTATTGTTAGCAATAACATTATTGCTACTTGTAGGAGAAATTTTTATTCATAAAAATAAAAAAGGTAGCCTAGTACATTTAGCCATATTTTTATTTGGAATTCACACTGCGGTTGGATTTTTACATTTAGAAGAAAGCAGCTTGTTTGGGGGATCTTTTCAGACAAATAATTTAATTCATTTCTTTAAAAATGTATTAAATATTGGCGTATTTATTTTACTACTTCAGTCGGCAGATTGGTTGCAAGAAAAAATAGTTGGTGAAAACAGAGGAACAGAATTTTTTATCTTATTATTTTCATCATTATTGGGAATGTATTTTATGATTTCTGCAGGTGATTTCTTAATGTTTTATATTGGTTTAGAATTATCAACCCTACCAGTTGCAGCTTTAGCAGCGTATGAAACTACTAAAAGAATCTCAAGTGAGTCGGGTATTAAACTAATCCTTTCAGCAGCGTTGGCTTCGGGCATATCATTATTTGGTATTTCATTGTTATATGCCACCTCTGGATCCATATTTTTTAATGAAATTATTCCTGTAATTTCATCAAGCAACTTAACAATATTAGGGTTTATTCTGTTTTTTTCGGGCTTATCATTTAAAATTTCACTGGTACCATTTCATTTTTGGACAGCCGATGTTTATGAAGGAGCACCAATTAGTGTTGCATCTTATTTATCAGTAATTTCAAAAGGAGCTGCAGTATTTATATTAATGATTCTATTGTTTACAGTTTTTAAACCGCTAATGCATGTTTGGGAAAATATGGTCTATGTAATTGCAATTGCCACTATGTTTATTGGTAACCTATTTGCAATACGCCAACAAAACATGAAACGATTTTTAGCCTTTTCATCCATTGCACAGGCTGGATTTATATTATTAGGGTTAATTTCAGGAACGCAATTAGGAACTGCTACCGTTGTATATTTTGTAATGATTTACATATTTTCCAATTTAGCAGCATTTGGAGTTGTTCAGGCGATAGCGCTTAAAACTGGGAAAGAAAATATGACTGATTATGAGGGTTTATACAGAACAAATCCTAATTTAAGTTTGGTAATGCTTTTAGCCTTGTTTTCATTGGCTGGAATACCGCCAGTTGCAGGTTTCTTTGGTAAGTTTTTCCTATTTACAGCAGCAGCAAGTGAAGGATATTATTTATTGGTATTTTTAGCAGTAGTAAATGTAACTATTTCTTTATATTACTATTTGTTAGTTGTTAGAGCTATGTTTTTAAGAAAAGGTGAAAATCCAATTCCACATTTCAAAAATAAATTATATATGCGTTTGGGCTTATTAATTACTGTAATTGGTATTATAGTTCTTGGTTTATATAGTCCTTTATACGAATACATTTACGAATTAAGCAGCGTTTTTAATTAAGAAGTTATGGCATTAACAGGAAAACACACATTTGGAAGCATTGGTGATACAAGAGTTACTTTTATTGAAAAAAAGATTGACGAAAATCGAAAAGATTTTTTGAAGAAGTTACTAGAGCATAATGGTTTTGAAGTAAT
>JADWMI010000345.1 GCA_015767395.1 Bacteroidota bacterium
TTTACCTAGACCTGCAGATTATTTGTTTCTATACTTTTTTGGTTTTTTTATATTGCTAACAGTTCTAAAAGTAGAATGGAAATTGGCCGTTTTTGGAGCTTTAGGTTTTGGACTTTCAACTTATTTAATTATTATTTTAGGTGTGGGTCACAATGCCAAAGCACATGCAATTGCTTATATGCCTATTGTTTTGGCTGGGATTTTATTGGTTTTTCAACAAAAATATTTACTTGGTTTTGTTGTTACGGCATTGGCAATGGCTTTAGAAATAGCTGCTAGTCATATTCAAATGACTTATTACCTCATGTTTTTAGTGCTTATTTTTGGAATTACTCAATTTATTACATCATTAAAAAATAAAGAAATTCCACTGTTTTTGAAAAATGTTGGAATATTACTTGTAGCCGTTATTTTAGCCATTGGCGTAAATGCTACTAGTTTATTGGCAACGCAGGAATATGCAAAGCATAGTACACGTAGTAAAAGTGAATTAACGATAAATCCTGATGGTTCATCAAAAGAAGTTACTACAGGATTGTCAAATAGCTATATTACTGAATACAGCTATGGGAAATCAGAAACTTTTAATTTGTTTATTCCTCGTTTTAAAGGAGGGACAAGGCAAGAAGAAGTTAAGGATAGTGAGTTGAGAAGTTTTTTACAAGAATCTGTAAACAAAGGGTTAGGTGTAAATGACGCTAATTATGTGATGCAAATTTCATCGATGTACTGGGGGGATCAACCGATTGTAGCTGCTCCAGCATATATTGGAGCTTTGTTTATTTTCTTGTTTGTATTGGCCTTATTTTTAGTAAAAGGTAATTTAAAAAAATGGCTAGTCTCGGCTACTATTTTTTCAATTTTGTTAAGCTGGGGTAAAAATTTACCGTTTTTAACAAACTTCTTTATTGATTATGTACCCATGTACAACAAATTTAGAGCGGTAACATCCATTCAAGTTATTACGGAAATCACGGTTCCATTATTGGGTATTTTAGGGTTGAGAGAAATTTTAAATAAAGAAATTTCTAAAGAAATTAAATTAAATGCTTTAAAATGGGCTACTATTATTGTTGGTGGCTTGGCCTTAATTTTTACTGTCGCTGGTACAGGTTTATATTCTTTTGAAACCGCTATGGATATTCAAATTGATGAACAGTTAGCAGGGTATTTAGATGCTATTACTGCAGATAGAAAAACGTTGTTTTTTGGGGATAGTTTACGTTCATTAGGAATTGTTACCCTTTTTTCAGCATTGATTTATGCGTTTTTAAAAGATAAAATTAAAGAGCTTGTTCTAATTATATCATTCGGTGCAATTGTATTATTTGATTTGGTAAATGTAGACAAGCGTTATGTAAACGATGATTCCTTTACTTCAGCTAGGAATGTCGACAGACCTTTTAAGGCTTCCGCAATTGATAAAGAAATTTTAAAAGATAAAAGTTATTATCGTGTAGCCGACTTAACAAAAAATGTGATGGCTGATGGTTCTACCTCTTATTTTCACAATTCAATTGGTGGTTATCACGCAGCAAAATTGCGACGATATCAAGAATTGTATGATTTTCAAATTACAACTGGAAATATGGAAGTGTTAAATATGCTTAATACGCGTTATTTAATTGTTGCTGATGAAAAAGACGGAAAGAAGCTAGAGGTTAATGGTAGTGCGAATGGAAATGCATGGTTGGTAAATAGTATAAAAATTGTTGATTCTGCCAATGAAGAAATAAAAGCATTGGATAGTTTAAATTCTAAAAAAGAAGCAGTTATTAATGCGAAATCTACTTCAAGTGATTTTAGAACCAATTACCCAATTGATTCTACAGCTTCAATAGTATTAACCAAGTACAAAGCAAATGAATTGCTTTATGAATTTTCTTCAAATGAAACTCAGTTTGCAGTATTTTCTGAGATTTATTATAAAGATGGTTGGAATGCATATGTTGATGGTGTATTAACACCTTACTATAATTTGAATTATGTATTGCGTGGAATGGAGATTCCTGCAGGGAAACATACTATTGAATTTAAGTTTGAACCAACAGTTATTGAAAAAGGAAATACGATAACCTTGGTTTCTTATTGCTTCTTATTATTAATCCCAATTGGATGGTTTTTTGTTGAAAAAAAGAAAAAGAAACTGGCCAAAAATTTAAACGGATAAATACTTTTTACAAGTAAAAGAAACGTTGATATTTACGGATAATAAATAATGTTATTTTTTTTTGATTAAGGAAAACAGCTTCCTTTTTTATGTTTAATTCTTCCGTTTTCTTTATTTGATTTCTGTAATTAAATCAATATATTGGTGTCGAATTCAGATTTTATATAATACATTGATGTATAAGAAATTACCTACAAAAAGATATCACCATACTTTAACTTTTTTACAAACTGTACTTCCGGCACCAGCTACCATTCTTGATTTGGGGGTTCGTAACCCTTTTTCTGAAATTATGGAACAAAATGGTTATACAGTTTTTAATACGCTTGGTGAAGATTTAGATGAGTTACAGGAGATTGTAAAAGAGCACAAAGTTGATGCGGTTACTGCATTTGAAATTTTTGAGCATTTATTAAATCCGTATACTGTTTTAAAAGCAGTTGAAGCAAAAAAACTAATTGCAACAATCCCACTAAATTTATGGTTTGCAAAAGCCTATAGAAGTAAAACGGATATGCGAGATAGACATTACCATGAATTTGAAGATTGGCAATTTGATTGGTTGGTTGAAAAAACGGGTTGGACGATTAAAAAAACAAAGAAGTGGACTAGTCCAATTAATAAAATTGGGATTAGACCAATTTTAAGAAAATTCACGCCACGCTACTATGCCGTTTATGCAGAAAAATAAGTGATATGAGAATTGGAATGATTTTAGACAAAACGTTTCCACCTGATCCAAGAGTGGAAAACGAAGCTATTTCGTTGATTGAAAATGGTCACGAAGTGTTTTTATTTTGTTTAAAATATGAGGATGAAAAAGAAAGTGAGGTTATAAAGGGTATTCAGGTAAAAAGGTATCAATCGTCTAAGTTGATTTATAAACTATCGGCTTTGGCGTATACAATTCCGGAGTATACTTTAATAATGGC
>JADWMI010000346.1:0-1367 GCA_015767395.1 Bacteroidota bacterium
GCTTTTACCAATTATTTCACTCGTTTCTTGAATACCTGTCTGTTGCGCCTCAGGTAAGGTATATTGCACCATATTTAACTGCATACGAGCAGTAGACAACAACTGACCAACGTTGTCATGAATTTCCCAACTAATATTTTGCAATGCTTGTTCTTGAATTTCTAATTTAGATTTGGTAATTTCTTCCTCAAAAAGCAATTGAGTTTCACGTTGTTTTAATAAATAAGCAGTCTTTTTTTGTTGAAAGTAAAAAAAGAAAACAATCAACGTAATAGCCAATATTAACACAATAATGGTGGTTACAAAAACCAATAGTTGAATTTCAGTTTGCTCCATAAATTACTAATTAAATTTCTTTTTACTCACTATAAAACCTGTGATAAAGAAGGTGTGCATAATAATATTTAATGTGAAAATGATATAACTCCAAAGGTTACCATAATGAAGAAACTTAGCTAATGCAAATACAGGTAAATAAACTACATAATAAATTAAACTTCCAGCTGCAAACCAAAATATCAGAACATGTTTAATATTCAATACTTTTTCGCTACTCAATAAATTCATCAAATAAAGTAAAATTACAATTATAAGGCATAAACTTCCAAATATGGCTGAATTTAACTGATATATAAAAATGGAAGGTGTTATCAATAAAAAGTTTAAAATATAAAATAGTATAAAAAGAATTAAAATATATTTTACTATTAATTTCTTTCTAGTATTCTTAATATAGCCGTAAAAAAATAACATTAAAAATGTTAAACTTAAAAACTTATAGATATTATGAATTAAAAATGTATCCATTTTTAATCTAATGCCTAAAAAATATCCTAACCCTTCAGTGATTAAACCCAATAATAAAATATATAAGAAAAACCTTGCTTTACTACCTCTTACTTTGCTATAATAACATAATCCTGTTGTTAAACTAATGCTATAAATTATAAAATAAACATATTTTGGAAACATAAATCTAATTATTAAATTCTTTTTTACTTACTATAAAACCAGTGATAAAGAAGGTGTGCATAATTACATTTAAAAATAATATAATATTATGCCAAGCTATATTATACTTTACATATGAAGCCAATGCAAAAACAGGTAAATAACCAATAAAAAATAATAAACTACCTATACTTACCCAAAACATAAAAACATTTTTTATGTTAAGAACAATATCTCTATTTAATAAATCTGATAAGTAAATAAATATTGTTACTATAAAACAAAAAGTACCATAAATAAAGGATGATAATTGATATTCTAAAATCGATGTTTGAAAAAATATATAATTTATAATAGTAAATAATAAAAAACTACTTAAAATTAAAATCACTACTTTTTTCTTCCTTACGTTCTCA
>JADWMI010000346.1:1377-3102 GCA_015767395.1 Bacteroidota bacterium
TAAAATTTAATATTGCATATAAATTATATACTAAATAATTATAATGCAAGTTGCTATGAAAGCCCATATAATAACCCAAAGATTCGGCAATTAAACCTAAAATTATTAAGTATATAAAATAATGAGATTTAGTTCCTCTAATTTTATGATAATTAGCAACTGCAAAAAAAACACTTACTAAATAAATTAAGATATAGGCGTATTTTAGCATTCTAATTATTGTGGATATTCGGCTGAAGGAGGAAATCCTAAACCACCTGTATTCAATCCATCAATATCTTCAATGTCAGAACCACCATCTCCACCACCTAAACTATCTTTTTGCATAGAACCTTTTTTAGATTGTGTTGGCACAAAAAACACAGTTGATAAATTCTTTTTCTCAGGTTTGTTCTCGTTTTTTGAATAGGCACCAAAATAAACGCGTAAACCATTTATAGTAATGTTTTTTAATTTGCCTTCTGCCTCAACAAAGGCAATATATTCCTTTAATTCATCTAAAGAAAACCAACTAGAAATAGCATCTTTTTCATTTGGTTTTCCAGATTCTTTTTCAACAATTTCGTCCAATGCTGTAGAACGTGTGTCAACAAAATGTTTGTTTAAGTCTTTTGCCCGTTGTGGTGTAATTAATTTCATTGCTATTAATTTTTAAAATGAATGCTAAAGTTAAACTTTTCAAATTGGTTTTGGTAAAAAATTAAAGGGGGATATTTCCCCTTTTAAAAATAGGGTATCACCTTACTAAATTTGTTAAAATAAAACACATATTTGTTGTCTGTTAAAACAACACTATAATGTTTTTATTCAACAAATCAAATTACAAAAAAATGCAATTATTTATGGTTAGTTTGTTAATTGCGTTTGTAGTTATCCTGAATTTTTATATGCTCAATAAAGTAATATCCAATTCAAGTACTGATAGAAACAATGATAGCGCTTATGATAGGAACATGGAGCGAAACATTATTATAAATCGCTAATAAAATTATTTCGTCCCCCACAAAAAATATCCTTGGTTAACAGCTTAAGGGATCTAAAATCAACATTGGGCAGATTTTAAAAGGTTGCATACTAGCAACCTTTTTTTTGTTATAAAACTTCCTTATTACTTTTGATAAAGTATCTTTGCACCCTAAAAACAAATTACAGCATGGAAAATGTACGCGTACGCTTTGCTCCTAGCCCAACAGGACCTTTACATATAGGTGGTGTTAGAACCGCCCTTTTTAACTATTTATTTGCCAAAAAATACAACGGAACTTTTGTGTTGCGTATTGAAGATACCGACCAAACACGTTATGTTGCAAATGCTGAAAAATATATAATTGAAGCTTTAAACTGGTGTAATATTCCGTTTGATGAAGGCCCAGGAAAAAACGAACAGTTTGGTCCTTACCGCCAATCGGAACGTAAAGAAATGTACAAGCAATATGCTGAAGATTTAATAGCTAAAGGAAAAGCATATTACGCATTTGACACCTCCGATCAGTTAGATTTTCATAGAAAAGACCATGAAACAAAAGGAAAAACTTTTATCTACAACTGGCATAACAGAGCTAAATTAACCAATTCTATTTCGCTTTCAACTGAAGAAGTTGCACAACGCATTGCAAATGGAGAAAATTATGTAGTTCGTTTTAAAATGCACAATCCTTTAGTTGATAATGAAGACAATACAATTGCTTCTAAGGATATTATTCGTGGAACTGTTGCCTTTAAAAC
>JADWMI010000347.1 GCA_015767395.1 Bacteroidota bacterium
TTATTCCCGAAAAAGGTAAAATAGATGTTTTATAAAAATCGCTGCTCAATATTGTCTTTTTTTAGTTAGTGGTTTAAATCTTAAATTATTACACCCTAATAAAATATTTTTTAAAAAATCGTTTTGTAGGTGCATTTGGCAAAACCTTAGTGTAAGGTTAAGATGCGTTTTAATGTATTTAACAGCATGTAGCGGTAGTTATTTTCTCGTAGCTTTAAATGTACCGTTGGGTTGTATCAATTTTATTTCATTTATAGATTTACCATCAGATTCTACAAATTCAACTTTAAATCCTTCTAATGTTTTAAACGAAAATTTATGTTTGTCTGTCGCTAACAATTCGTACTCTGGCTGACCTGCAACAAAGACATAAAGCTTATTTTTATTTTTAATATAAACTTTTATTACAGTACCAGACAACTCATAATCGCCAACATATCTTTCCAAGGTTGCTTTGTCAACATCAATAACATTTGGTTTGTGCTTAAACTCAATTGGATGATCTAGCGCACCTTCTACTTTCATTTTAACTAAAGAGATCTCTCCACCATCGTTGGTAATAAAATTTAGTCGTAAAGGACCGTTATCCGTAGTGTCAATTCCTGTCTTAGTTACTTCAAAAGGTTCGAAAATATCATAATGTACATGTTTTAAATACAATGTTTTTAATTTGAAATTTGCAAATAATGAATCATTTTGATTAGATATATTAAATTCTCCGTAGCCAGGATTTGAGTATTTGCCTATATAATTTGGCAAAATATGTGATGGATTCGTATTTTCTATTTTTGAAGATGTAGTTTCAGTTTTGGCCTCATCCTCTTCTTTTTTAGCTTTTAATTTTCGTTCAGTGAATCTTTTTGACCAATCTGTTTTTTGTGTTTTTAACATTCTATCTGCAACTGTATTTCTAACCAAACTAGGAACAGCTGAACCGTTTTGATTTGTTAAGACTACAACCCCGATACTATCACTTGGAAAGAAGGCTACATTGGCAGAAAAGCCATCAATATTTCCACCATGCTGAACTCGATAATGACCTCTATAAGATGAAAGAAACCAAGCATAACCATAGTTTGACAAATGCATATCTGGAAACTCTTTATCAGGAAGACCAGCTCCAATAACCATTTGAGAACTTATAGCTTCATTGATATAAGCTTCAGGCAATATCTGTTTACCTTTAAACTTCCCCTTATTTATCCAAGTTATCAACCAATTAGACATCTCATTTACACTACTGTTTATACTCCCTGCTGGACTCATTCCCGCAATATGATAGTAATCCATCCTGCTTATGATACTGTCTTTTTTTAACTCATAACCAATAGCTGCATTTGAGCTTTTCTCTAATTCTTCAATTGAAACATTGGATCTGGTCATATCTAATGGTTCAAAGAAGCGATTTTTGATATTTTCTTCCCAACTTTCATCTGTAATACGCTCCGCAATTACACCTTGAGCTAAAAACATGAAGTTGTTGTAATACCATTGTTCTCTTACACCAATAAATGGTTCTTGGTACTCTACGCGAAGGAGTAAGCTATCTTTATTATTGGTTGGAAATAGATACCATGAATAATCATGACGAGGTAAACCTGTTCGATGACTCATTAAATCTTTTATGATGATGTTATTATTCATTTCATCATTATAAAATTTTAAATCAGGTATGTATTTTATAGGGCTTTCTTCAAAAGAAATTTTATCTTCTTGTCGCAATTGGCCAAGGATAGAGGATGTGAATGCTTTTGAACTCGACCCAATGGCATACAAGGTGTTGGCATCAGCTGAAATTTTATTTTCAAAATCTCTGTAGCCAAATCCTTTGGCATATATAATTTTCTTCCCTTCAACAATGGCCACGGTAAAACCAGGCGTTTTTGTAACCTCAAGAATTTCGTTTAATTCCTTTTCCAATCCTATGAGACGTTCATCTTGTTGAGCAAGAACTGATGATATTGAAATAATTGTAAACAGTATAATTAGTCTTTTTCTCATAACTCTAATTTATTTTTTTCATAATTTATATATAATGTGCAACAACGCGCCGTTCACCAACAATTATAACCATTATCCTCTAATTATTTCAGGGTAAAAGTATATTTGGTTTTGATATTAATAAACAGCTGCTTTTACAATTTTTACGCAGTAATGTAACAAAAGCTGAGGATATATGCAAGTATGAGTCAGCGCTTTAGTTAAAAATAAATAATGTTTACGATGAATCTTTATTTTTTGACAAGTCCATCATTTGCTTATTGCCCCTCATAATGATTAACGGAGATGTTCAAATAAAATCTTGTATAGTTGATGGTGCATTGTGTTCAGCTATCTACAATATTTGTTTGAACGATGTTCTCTTCGCGGTATTAATGGATATTATTGGAGCGGTTGTGAGTTTTTTATTTCTTATGCTTTGAAGAGGTTATTAAAGGCTGAATATCAAACTCAAAATATTTTTAATTCATGAAAATCGTGCAAATTCATGGCAAATGATAAAAAGAAAAAAGACCTCCAATTTCTTGAGAGTCTTGTTATCAATAGGGACCTCGACTGGATTCAAACCAGTAACCTCTTGAGCCGTAATCAAGACTTTTTCAGAATGAATACTTCTTTTTTAAAGCTTAAGCACCTGTTAATCTTACGTTTATGATAATTATCATAGATTTTATGCGGTTTTTTTCTTAAATTATAAATGTTATAATTCACTTCAGATATAAAAGGAATAGCTAGTCTAAAAGTACAAGTTACCTCAACTTCAGGTAAGATTCCTTTAAAAAATCATAATGAGACAAGGATAGCATATGAGCTATCTAATAGGTGTAAACCTAATAGCTTGAAACCCTTTATACAAATAACCTAAATTTTAATAAAAAACTACTATTATGAAAAAATTATTTTTGGCTTTAATTGCAGTTGGATTAACCATCCAAACTTTTTCTCAGGTTAAAACCGAAGCTTTAGAGGAGATAGCAATTTCAGGTGTAAATTATAAATACTTGAACGCTATTGGGGATAGTAAAGTAGCTATTCCAGTAAAAGTATTGGAAAAAAAAGTGGCTACATTTGATTTAAAAA
>JADWMI010000348.1 GCA_015767395.1 Bacteroidota bacterium
TTTTATCAAATGGCCTTGACTTTTAACAAACGTGATTGTTTAAGTGTGGTAAAACAATACGGTATTAAAACGGCGACTTCTTATTTATTAAATGAAGGAGATCAAATAAATACTAAAAAAATAATTTCAAAAGTTGGTTTGCCTTGCTTTGTAAAACCAAACAAAGCAGGTTCAAGTTTTGGAGTTTCAAAGGTGAAAAAGGCTGAAGAAATGATTCCCGCTATTGAAAAAGCTTTTAAAGAAGATTCAGAAATTTTAATTGAATCATTTTTAGATGGCCCTGAAATTAACGTTAGCATACTTGAATTTGAAGGAAAACTTAAAGTATTACCTATGACTGAAATTGTATCAGAAAACGAATTTTTTGATTACGAAGCAAAATATTTAGGAAAATCAGAAGAAATCACTCCAGCCCGTATTTCAGTTGAAAATCATAAGAAGTTAGAAAAAGTGGCAACACAGGTTTATCAAATTTTAAATATGAGAGGGTTTTCTCGGGCAGAATATATTTTAATGAACAATGAATTTTATTTTTTAGAAATAAATTCAGTTCCAGGTTTAACTGCTGCAAGTTTAATTCCGCAACAAGCGGCAGCAGCAGGAATCAACTTACCAACACTCTTTCATAACGCCATTGAAATGGCCTTAAACAAGCAATTATGAGACGCGCAATTTTCCCTGGATCATTTGATCCAATTACCTTAGGTCACGTAGATATTGTTAACAGAGCATTGCCTTTATTTGACGAAATAATAATTGCAATTGGTGTAAATAGTGATAAAAAATATATGTTTACGCTTGAAGAACGTGTAAATTTTATTAAAGAAAACTATAAAAATGAACCTAAAATAAAAGTGACCACATATTCTGGCTTAACAACAGATTATTGCCTAAAAATGAAAGTTAATTTTATTTTAAGAGGTCTACGAAATCCGGCTGATTTTGAATTTGAAAAAGCCATTGCCCAAACAAACAGAAAATTATCTAATATCGAAACGGTCTTTTTATTGACCTCTGCTGATACCGCTTTTATAAGCTCCAGTATTGTGCGTGATGTATATCGTCACGGTGGAGATATTTCAGGATTTGTTCCAAAAAGCGTTTTAAAAAAATAATGTTCTTTATGAAGAAATTACTGTATGTTGCTGTTTTAATTTCAGTATTTTCTTGTACCAATAAAAAGCAACCTTCAGAAGTTGATTTTACTACCAAGTTTGAAAAATCTCAAGGAACAGAAACGACTACTTATGCAGAAACAATTGAGTATTATACTCAATTAGCAGATGCTTATCCTGAAATTTCTATCCAAGAAATTGGGGAAACCGATAGTGGCAAACCATTACATTTAGTTACTTTAAGTCCTTCAAAAGAATTTGATTTCGACAAATTAGTAGATAAAAATGTTATTTTAATTAATAACGGAATTCACCCAGGAGAGTCAGATGGTATTGATGCAACCGCAATGCTTTTACGAGATGCTGTACAAGATGCTGAGAAATTAAAACAATTAAATAATATTGTTCTAGCCGTGATTCCAATTTACAATGTTGGGGGTGCTTTAAACAGAAACAGTAACACTCGTGCCAACCAAAACGGACCAAAAGCATATGGTTTTAGAGGAAATGCTCAAAATTATGATTTAAACCGTGATTTTATAAAAGCCGACACAAAAAATGCAAGAGCATTCGCTGAAATATTTCATTTGGTGAATCCAGATATTTTTATTGACAATCATGTGAGCAATGGTGCAGATTACCAATATGCCATAACCCACTTATTTACCCAACATAATAAATTAGGAAACGAATTAGGATCCTTTATTGAAAATAAAATGAGACCCGCTATTGAAGCCTCTCTTTTAGAAAATGACATTATTATTACGCCGTATGTAAACGTTTGGAGAAGCAGCCCAAAGGCTGGTTTCAGTCAGTTTTTTGATTCGCCACGCTATTCAACAGGTTTTAGCACTTTATTCAATACCTTAGGAATGATGGTTGAAACACATATGCTAAAACCATACAAGCAACGTGTTGAACAAACCTACGCTTTGATGGAATCTATGATTGATTTTACTAAAGAAAACGGTATAGAAATTAAAACGCTTCGAAAAGATGCGGTTGCTAAAATTTTAGAAAAAGACACCTACCCTATTGCTTATAAATTAGACAAGAACAAGTTTGCTACTTATGAATTCAAGGGCTATGAAGATTCATACATTGACAGCAAAGTAACCAATGGAAAACGCTTGTTTTATGACAGATCAAAACCGTATTCAACACCTATAAAATATTTTAATCAGTTTACTGTTTCAAACGAAATTACAATTCCTAAAGCCTATATTTTAAAACAAGGATGGTGGAAAGTTTTAGATCGTTTAAATGACAATAATATTGAATACACGGTCTTCAACAAAGACACCACAATAACCGTTGAAGAACAACATATTGAAAAGTATGAAACCCGTAAAAATGCTTATGAAGGACATTACCCACATTATAACACATCTGCTTCTTCAACCAAAAAAACAATAACTTTTAAAGAGGGCGACATTTACATTCCTGTAAATCAAAAAGGTGCTCGTTATATTATGGAAACGTTGGAAGCATCGGCAACAGATTCTTTTTTTAACTGGAATTTCTTTGATACTATTTTACAACAAAAAGAAGGGTATTCGGCCTATGTTTTTGAAGATATTGCTGAAGAACTTTTAAACAAAAATACCGCTTTAAAAGATTCTTTAAATGCTAAAATGAGAACCGATAAAGAATTTGCTAAAAATCCGAGAGCTCAATTGGATTTTGTTTATAAAAACTCGAAATATTACGAAGATGCTCATTTGAAGCTACCTATTTATAAAGTATATTAAATCCGAACAAACATCTATTTTCTAATCTTAGTATGATGAGATTCTGAAACGCATTTCGGCTACGCTCAATAACCGAGTTCAGAATGACGTTTTATAAGACCGCTACCAATCTATTGGCATATAATCTTTTAAAAATTTACCACACCAATGTTTTCCTGTATTAATCCCATCTAATAAAGGGTCCATTACACGTGCTGCTCCATCAACAATATC
>JADWMI010000012.1:0-6197 GCA_015767395.1 Bacteroidota bacterium
GGCCCAATAGCATTGTTAAATTGTACTCTATGACCTAAATTTACTTGAACAACGCCATCATCATCTACCCAAGAAATTCTAAAAGTTAAAATTCGATCAGGCTCTACTAGTCGCTCAATAATTTTGGCGGCTTCATATTGTGGGTTTTCATTGTAAATTGTTTCAATAGATTCTAAAACTTCATGAACAGCTTGTAAATATTCCTTCTCTCCAGGATGCTTTGTCTCTAAATTTGTTAATATTTCTTTTACATTCATTGCGGTATAAATTATGAGTGATTATTAATTAAATCGTATACAAAATTACTGATATTAAATTTGATTGTCAATTAAAAATACTGGGTATTTTTTCATAATTAACAATTATTTTCTATTATTTTATTAAATTCAAATTTAAGACCTGTTTTAATGGTCTTTTATTACTTATTACATAAACCCTTCAGGAGGTAATTCATCATTAATATCTTCTATTGAATTAGAGTTCTCTAAATCAAACCCTTCTTTAAATACAGCTGCTTTATTTTTTTTACCATCAATAATAGCCAATAATGGGGTTTTAAAATTGATGTGCCGAACAAATTCGTCTTCATATACTGCCTCTTGTTTATTTAAAAAGTCCAAATCAAACAAACCATCATTTATAAATGGGTTTATAGTTAAATAACCAACTTTGAATGACGTTAAATTTTGAAAAAAGTGGGTTCCCTGACTTGGGTCAATTCTAAAATCATTTAAGCCAGATTCTACAATTATTTTAGCCGCTGAAATTTGAGACCAAACCACGGGTACACCTAACCAAGGATCGCTTGATCCCCATCTGCCTGGACCTACTAAAATATAGTTTTTATCTAAATCAATGAATTTTTTATTCATTTGCTCAACTGCTGTAGCTATTTCTCTTGTCTTTGCGGGATTAAATGTTTCTGGTTTTACATATACAAAATCGTACAAATTCTCATATTTTCCGTTTCCTAATGCCGATTCACTGTAAATAATAGTATCAGAAATATCAATATTATTAGGTAACTCACCTACTGTCTCTAAACTTTCAACTATTGGTCTAATTTGTAAAAAACTAAATTCTTTTCTACTTCCAGCTGGAACATCAAGATTAACGGCAAACTCAATTTCTATTGGGTTCCGCATTTCTCGCTGCCCTACTTTCAATAATTCCTGTAAAATTTCTGGTAAAGGAAATGTGTTATATTTCAAAATGTTATCAAATGTAATTACGCGAATACCTTTTTGCATTACACCGGGTCTAATGGTATTATTTTGTAAATCGTATGTAGAAGCCACAAATTTTAACGATCCATGATTTTCAGCTTTTCTAATGGTAATCTTCTTTTTATTTATGGATTGGTTAGTTGAAGCTGCATAACTATCTGGATTGATATCTAAACCGTAAAGATATTTTTGGGTATCTCTTTGTGATGAACCTGGTGATGACAATTGCAGTACTTTTTTAGGATGAAAAGGCGAAAAACGCAGTACTTGTCCGCCACCAACAACAATTTCACCCAGTCCTAATGCAATATTTGCAATTCCCTCTTGTGGTAATTCACTACCAATTGGATAAAAATTTATAGACCTTGCAACTCCAGAAATGTTCGGATAATACACGTCCTCATATTGTTTTCCAATTACTTCTTGCAAAATTACCGCCATTTTACTTTCTTCAATTGTATGTGACGTCGCTTTTAAATACGTTTTACTGTTTACAAAAAAAGCCGAAGCCATTACAGATTTAATGGCGTTACAAACCATTTCCAACATTCTATCCGGTTCCGCATTGGGCAACATATAGGTTGCAAAAACACCTGCAAATGGTTGATAATGTGAGTCTTCTAAAACGCTTGATGAGCGCACTGCAAGCGGTGATTTATTAATTTTTACAAAGGCCTCAATATCTTCAACAACCCAGTCTGGGAGTGGTTTAGAAATAAATTTATCTAATATCTCATCATCATTATCGCAGTTGGCGACAAACCTAATAAGCTTATGTTCTTCCATAAATTCATCAAAAACATCGGTACTTAAAACCACCGTTCTTGGTATGGAAATTAAAACGTTGTCAAATTTTTTAAATAATTTATTTCGCTTTAAAAATGAGTCTATAAAAGCCAATCCTCTCCCTTTTCCTCCTAGTGCACCATCACCAATACGGGCAAAACCTAAATACTCATCGTATTTGT
Organism: Bacteroidota bacterium; assembly: GCA_015767395.1. The sequence goes on from JADWMI010000012.1 coordinate 2,195, forward strand.
TTTTATTGAATTTTGAAATAACGCCTCTAGATCTATAAACTCTATAAACTTTTATTGCATTTATTAAGAACTCTCTTGCTTCATCAACATCTTCAAAATCTTCATATTCAATATTACTGAATAAATTTGCCAACGGGAAAAGTGCTCTCGATTTCAGCCATTTTGAATATTGACTGCGTTTGGCATGATACATTATAGAATCGTCTGAAACAGTATAAAGTGCTTTTTGAAATGCCGTAAGATCTTTTACTGAAGTTAATACCTCCATTTTAATTGGATCCCAGAATTCAAAATCTCCAAATGAAAAGTATTGATTGATATAAACCTTAATTTCTTCTTCTAAAGTTTCTGAATGCTTGTATAAAAACTTTCCTTTTAGCTCTAATGCGAATTTTCCGTTATTATCGTCAGAAGATTGAATTAAAACAGGGAAATATCGTTTGTAACTTCTAATATATTTTAGCAATTCAAAACCTGCTTTTGAGTCACGTTTTCCCCCTTTAAAATATGAAACATCAGAAATAACCCCTAAAAGATTGTTTTTATATTTTTCAAATAGATCTTTTCCATCTTCAAAATTAGTGGCTAACAAAATTTTAGGACGCCCTCTCATCAACATCATTCTTCTATGCTCATTTAAACCTTCAGACATAAATGAGTCTGATTGTTTTAAAATAATTTTATAAATAACCGGCAAATATCTCGAATAAAAACGCAAGGAATCTTCAACCAATAAAATGGCTTTTACGCCAATTTTATTAATATCATGCGCAGCATTCATTCTATCTTCAGCCAATTTAATAATGGCTAAAAAAATATCAACATTTCCGTTCCAATGGAAAACAAAATCTATAATACCTGTATTTTCCCGCTCTAACTTTTTTCTCAATTCAGCCGAATAATGACTTATTGCAGCAATAGGAACATCAGGAAAAGATTCTTTAATTAATTTTGAAGTTTCAAAAGCTTTATAATTACCTATATCAAGCCAGGTTATCACCAAATCTATTTTATCAGATTCTAACATAACTACCGCTCTTTTGGCAGAATTAGCATGAATAAAACTCGGTGGATATCTTAAATTTAATGATGTATATTCATAAAAAATGCGTTCATCAATCCTACCATCTTCTTCAAGCATATAATAATCGTAGTTTGAACAAACAATTAAAACCTTGTTTATTCTAGTCTGCATTAACTTGTTAAATGCAACTTCTTCAAATTCATGCTTTCTTAAATCAGGTAGTAATTTCTTAGTCATTCTTAAGTACTTCTTTTTGTTTGTTCAAGATATAAATTTAGTTTATTTATTTCAACTTATTTCATCCAATAAAAAAAGGGGCGCCAACATTTAGCTCCCCAATTTAAGTGTAATTAAATTTCAAAATTAAACAACTCCTTGTGCTAACATTGCATCTGCAACTTTAACAAAACCAGCTATATTAGCTCCTCTAACGTAATCTATATATCCATTTTCGTTGTTTCCATATTTAATACATGATTTATGGATATTGGCCATAATTTTTTGAAGTCTTTCATCAACCTCTTCACGTGACCAAAGGATACGTAACGAATTTTGACTCATTTCTAAACCTGAAGTTGCAACACCTCCTGCATTTGAAGCTTTTCCTGGAGCATATAATATTCGTGCCTGTTGAAATGCTTCAACAGCTTTAGGTTCTGAAGGCATATTTGCGCCTTCACTAATAACAAAACAACCATTTTTTAATAAGGTTTTTGCATCACTTTCATTTACTTCGTTTTGTGTAGCACATGGCAAGGCAACTTCACATTTTACTCCCCATGGACGCTTTCCTTTAACAAATTTAGCTTTAGGATATTTTTTTACATATGCTTCTATTCTGCCTCTAACTTCATTTTTAAGGTTCATTACAAAAGCCAGTTTATCCTGGTCAATACCATCAGCATCATAAATATACCCTGATGAATCTGATAATGTAACTACTTTAGCCCCTAATTGTATCGCTTTTTCACAGGCATACTGTGCAACGTTCCCTGATCCAGAAATGGTAACGGTTTTCCCAGCTATTTTCTCACCTCTTGTTTCTAACATACTTTGTGCAAAATAAACAGTACCATAACCTGTGGCTTCAGGACGAATAAGCGATCCACCCCAGGACATTCCCTTACCTGTTAATACACCTGTAAATTCGTTTTGTAATTTTTTATACATACCAAACAAATAACCTATTTCTCTTCCTCCAACGCCAATATCTCCTGCAGGAATATCTCTATTTGCACCAATATGTCGGAATAATTCACTCATAAAACTTTGACAAAAACGCATAATTTCAACATCCGATTTCCCTTTTGGATCAAAATCAGACCCTCCTTTACCTCCACCCATTGGCAAGGTTGTTAAGGCATTTTTAAAAACTTGTTCAAATGCTAAAAATTTAAGAATACTTAAATTAACCGTTGGATGAAAACGCAAACCGCCTTTGTATGGTCCAATTGCTGAATTCATTTCAATTCTAAAACCTCTATTTACGGCTATTTCACCTGCATCATTAATCCATGGAACCCTGAACATCAACACTCTTTCAGGCTCAACCATTCTTAACAAAATGTTTTTACCATAATAAATTTCATTCTCTACAATATAAGGAATAACTGTTTCAGCTACCTCTTGTACTGCTTGCAAAAATTCGGACTCATGACGGTTGCGAATTTTTACTAAATCCATAAACTCTTTAATTTTTGATTCCATAATCAATGATGTATTATATTATGTTTTATATAATTTACTACACAAATATACTTAATATTTATATTATTCTCAAAAACAAATCAATTATTCACGAAACTAATTTCGTTAACTAAAACGTTTTCGTAATTCCCAAATAATGAACCGTTTATTTGTAATCAAAAATATGGATTTTGTCAAAAACAAAGAATAAAATTTCCTGCCTTCAGTTAGGCTAAAAAACAAAATAAAATTGTGTAAATTTGCACACTAATTTTATAGAAAAATGTTAGATAAAGTAAAAGAATTGATTGGAGAAGTTTCCGCTTTTAATGAAACTACCAAAGATGAAATTGAAACTTTTAGAATTAAATTTTTAAGTAAAAAAGGTTTGCTTAACGATTTATTTAATGAATTTAAAAATGTTGCTCCTGCTGAAAGAAAAGAATTTGGACAAGCTTTAAATACACTTAAAAACTTAGCACAAGACAAAGTAAATCAGTTAAAAGATGTGCTAGAAAATGCTACTGAACAAAAAGGTAGCTATGGAGATTTAACTAGACCACAAGAACCTATTGATTTGGGTTCTCGTCATCCAATTTCATTGGTTAGAAATAAAATTATCGACGTGTTTTCTCGCATCGGATTTACCGTTTCAGAAGGACCAGAAATTGAAGATGACTGGCACAATTTTACAGCTTTAAACTTACCCGAATACCATCCGGCACGTGATATGCAGGATACTTTCTTTATTGAAACCAATCCAGATCTTTTATTGAGAACACATACTTCAAGTGTGCAGGTACGTTATATGGAAAACCACAAACCGCCTATTAGAACCATTTCTCCAGGTCGTGTTTTTAGAAACGAAGATATTTCGGCACGTGCGCATTGTATTTTTCATCAAGTTGAAGGTTTGTATATTGATACCGATGTTTCTTTTGCGGATTTAAAGCAAACTTTATTGTATTTCACCAAAGAAATGTTCGGAAAATCTAAAATCCGTTTGCGTCCTTCTTATTTTCCTTTTACCGAGCCAAGTGCTGAAGTAGATATTTATTGGGGATTGGAAACCGAAACCGATTATAAAATAACCAAAGGAACTGGTTGGTTAGAAATTATGGGTTGTGGTATGGTTGATCCAAACGTACTTAAAAACGCCAATATAGATCCTGAAATTTACTCAGGTTATGCTTTTGGAATGGGTATTGAGCGTATTGCAATGTTGTTATATCAAATACCAGATATTAGAATGTTTTATGAAAACGATGTACGTTTCTTAGAGCAATTTAAATC
>JADWMI010000012.1:6297-18362 GCA_015767395.1 Bacteroidota bacterium
TGCGAGGATTGGAACGCTTATATTATAAACAATAAAAATGTTGACTTAGAAATGGTGCTCATTGTTTCTAAAGGCTATGACGAGGATAAATTGATTGAAACTTCCTTAATGCGTCATAAAATTGAAAAATTACCTGCAAACTCATTCGCAAAAGTTGAACTGCTAGAGAAAAGTGTTTTAAAACTTTCCAACTTTTTTAATGTTACTTTTTTTGAAGGCTCACAAATGTTCGATAAAAAATATTTATTTGAAAAAGGAACTATTAAAGAAGGTAATCTAAGAATGGTTCCAATGTTAAATAAACGTGGTATATTGGTAAAATAATTTTTTAGCTATGAAATTTTCTTTTTTACTATTTTTTATGTGTGGAGGCTATATAACTGCACAAAACATTCCATTGTATGTTGGTACTTATACAAATGCCGAAAGTAAAGGAATATATTATTATGATTTCAATACCGAGACAGGTAAGTTAACCAATAAAAAACTAGCTGTTGAAGGTGAAAACCTTTCCTTTTTATCCATTTCTTCAAATAGAAAACACTTATATGCGGTAGGTGAAACCAACAATTTTGACGTGAATAATAGCGGTATTGTAAATGCATACAATATAGAGAAAAATGGATCTCTTAAATTTTTGAATAAAGTAAGTTCAAACGGGGCTCATCCTTGTCATGTTTCATTAAATAGTGACAATACTAAAGTTGTCGTTTCTAATTATACCGGAGGAACCATATCTATCTATAATGTTGAAAAAAATGGAAGTTTAGAAAAAGCTTCTCAAGTAATTGATCACAATACACCTGGTATAAAATCTCATGCGCATTCTGCCAAATTTTTAAATAATAAATTGTTTGTTGCAGATTTAGGACGTGACTTTTTAGCACAATATGTTAAAAATGGAGATCAATATTTGTTGAAAAAAAATTATTTGATGGCTCCGAAAGCTGGACCCCGTCACTTTGAAATTTCAAAAAATGGTGGGTTTATCTATGTAATTAACGAGCTTAATTCAACCGTTACTACCCTAAAAAAAGGAGATGATAAATACCAAGAAATTCAAACTATCAGCACGTTAAGTAACGATTTTATTGAATTTAATGCTTGTGCAGATATCCATTTATCAAAAGACGAACAATTTTTATATGGTTCAAACCGCGGTGAAAATACCATTGTTGTTTTTAAAATAAATACCGAAGACGGCATGCTTAAAAAAATTCAATCAATTTCGGTTGAAGGAGATTGGCCACGTAATTTTACTTTAGCGCCTCAAGGAAATTTCTTATTAGTAGCAAATCAAAAAAGTAACAATATTAGTGTTTACAAGGTAAATAAAGAAACAGGAAATTTAAAGTATCTGTATAGTGAAGCCATTGCTATACCTGTTTGTTTGTTATTTTAAAATAAAGTAATAAATATTGTCGTTACTATTGTATCTAAACGTGGTTAGATAGCCACTTTTATCTGAATCAAACAGCACACCTAATTCGTCATATTCAGTATTAAATTCGTGTGCTTTTACTGGTATTCCCCAGTTACCATTAGTTCTTTCAATTTTGTAAATATTAAAATCCCCTTCTTCTCTTTTTACTTCCTCAACAACGACCTCTCCTTTCTCATCATTGCTATATTTTACTCCAATTATTTTTCCATTATAAATATTTGTCGAAAAATATACCGTGTTTTCATCGTAAATTGTAGGGTTTATAATATCAAAGTGTGGGTGCGAAATAAAAACAACACTCTGTTTTTCCCATTGGCCAATATCGTTTCTCACAAATTCAATAATATGAAACCTGTCTCTTTCCGAGCTAACAACCAATAGTTGTTTCCCGTCAGTTGAAATTGAAGGGTCAGAATATGAATAATTATAATCGCAAAATTCTAATTTTTTTATTTTTGAAACTTTTAGGTCTTCGAAAATTCCTTTATAAATTGTTGAATTGTTGTAACCATATTTATCCATTTTTTTTGAATTCCCAGTAAAATAAATTTCATTTTCAAAAACAGTGGCTGCTCCAAAATTAAATTTACTGCCTAATGATATTTTTAAAGAAGGCAACTGTAAATCAGAATAATAAAGCTTGTGATCATTGGATTTGTAATTTGAGACATAAATAAGTCCCTCCTTATAAAATGCAGGAAATACATTGCTCTCCGATGTGTTTGACAAATGGGTTTCAAATAGTTGAATACTATCGGTTTCTTCAATTAAAAAAAGTTCTTGTGCATTTGCACAAAAAATGAATAATATTAAAAAAAAGGACAAATAATTATTTTTCACCTGAAGCAATTTAGTGTCTGAACTTCAAATATAAGAAACTTTTAAAATTGATTTTTATTTAAAAACTTAAAGCTTACATAGTTGTTCTCCAAATGCTTTCACTTGCTCCCAGTTGGTATATTCAATTTTTGCATTTTTATCAGTAGGTCCTTTGGTCATCCACATAATGAATTGAATCATTATTCGATCAAAAGTTTTATACTTTTTATAATCTAACATTCCAGCAAAAACTTCAATTACAGTAGGCTTCCAATCAATTGATTTAAAAAATTTTATTACGTACGGATTGGTATCTGACTTATTTTTTTCTGGTTTTCTGGCAACCAAATTAACGGAGAAAAAAGCAGTTTTTACACTGTCTAACTCCTGTTTATTTGATTTAATAAATTCAATTATTTTTTCGTGATGTACACCAAATCTTATACTTGATCCAATAATAAATTTATCGTAATTAGATATTTCCCCTTTAAAGTCATCAATTGAAAACAAATCAATCGATTGTTTATTTTCTTTAAAAATAGCAACAAGTTCATTGGCTATTTTTAAAGTTTGTCCATCTATTGTTGAATACAATATTACCGTTTTTGTAGCCATCTCTAATGTTTAAAATTAAGTAATACCTTCAGTATTACGGATTCAAAGTTATTAAAATTTCACAGTCTTTTTTATGACATATATCAATCAAATCACCCTTGATATTTAATTTGAAGGCACAAAAAAAGCGCATCTTAAAAGATGCGCTTTTGCCTTAAAAAGTTTTAAATATTATAATACTATAATACTTTCACATTTACTGCGTTTAAACCTTTTTTACCTTCTTTAAGTTCAAATTCAACTTCGTCACCTTCTCTGATTTCATCAATCAGTCCTGAAATGTGTACAAAGTACTCTGAGTTTGTTCCTTCTTCTGTTACAAATCCAAAACCTTTAGATTCGTTAAAAAATTTTACTGTTCCTTTTTTCATTGTTGTAATAATAAATTAAAGCACAAAGGTAGTAATTTTACCATTTAACAGCATTTTATTTTAGATTTTATTTTTAAAACCTTAAAAACCAATTCTAATCTAGCAATTCAGTAAGGTTTTTAAAGATCTTTTTTGCATTTTTATTTTTGTACAAAATATTATAAACAGCATCTATTATAGGTGTTTCAACCTGATGATTTTCATTCAATAAATAGGCGCTTTTAGAGGCGTAATAACCTTCAGCGACCATACTCATTTCCATCATAGCGCTTTTAACCGTGTACCCTTTCCCAATCATATTTCCAAACATGCGGTTTCTACTAAAAACAGAATAACCCGTCACTAATAAATCACCCAAATAAGCTGAATTGTTAATGTTTCGTTTCATTTTATGTCGCTTTTTTATAAAACGCTTCATTTCACGAATAGAATTAGACATTAAAACTGCCTGAAAATTATCCCCATAACCCAATCCGTGTGCAATACCTGCAGCAATAGCAAAAATGTTTTTAAGCATCGCTGCATATTCTGTACCAATAATATCGTCTGAAATTTTTGTTTTTATATACGCACTCGAAATACAGCTACTTAACAACTCGGCTTTTTCAGTATCCAAGCAAGCAATTGTTAAATACGATAAACGCTCCATCGCAACTTCTTCTGCATGGCACGGCCCTGTAATTACCCCAATATTTTCAAGTGGAATTTGTTTTTTTTGATTAAAATGTCCCCCTACAATCAATCCACTTTCAGGAACAATTCCCTTAATGGCTGAAAAAATTATTTTTTCTGTATAATTTTCAGTTATTTTATCTAATTCCTCTTTTAAAAATGCAGAAGGAATTGCGAATATTAAAATATCTGCATATTTCACCAATTCATCTATATTACTTGATAAATACAGTTTGTTTACATCAAATTCAGCAGAACTTAAGTAATTTGGGTTGTGGTCATTTTCTTTAATATATTCAATGGCATTTTCATTACGCATATACCAGCCAACCGTATCTAAATTTTCACACAGCATTTTAACAATTGCTGTTGCCCAACTTCCACCTCCAAAAACGGCTATCTTAGGTTTTTCACTCATTTTAAAAGTAATTTTATAAGGCAAAAGTAAAGAAATTGAATCAATTCCATTCTTAAAATTTAGTTATAATATTTTCAATACTTTTTAAATACGAGTTACCGAACAGGTTTAAATGAATTAATAAAGGATATAAATTGTACAAGTCTTTGCGGCTATTAAAGCCTTTTTCCAATGGAAAAACCTGTTGATAGTTTTGATAAAATTCAGCCGAAAAACCTCCAAACAGCAAACTCATAGCCAAATCAATTTCTCTATGCCCATAATATACCGCAGGATCAATAAATATGGCTTTTTTATTAATTCCACAAATATAATTTCCGCTCCATAAATCCCCATGTACAGCACAAGGTTTCTCGTTTGGAAAAATACCAGATAAGTGTTTATATAAATTCTCTAACTGAAACACATGTTTTTTCTGAAGTAAGTGAGCATTATAAGCCAATTTCATTTGTGGTGTTAACCTGTTTTCTATAAAAAATTCTGTAAAATTGTTTGAAAATGTATTTTTCTGAATTAATTGACCCATATAATTTGAATATTCCAATCCAAATTTATCACTTTTTTGTTGATGTAAATTTGCCAATTGAATGGCGAAATTTTTCCAGAATTCAGTCGTTTCTTCTCCAGTTTCAATCCATTCCAAAACCAAATAAATTAAATTGTTAAAAGTCCCTTCGATAATGGTTTCTGTCACTAAAGCAGTATTTTTTTGCAAAAATTGAAGACCCAATACTTCTTCTTTAAATCCATTTTTAAAAATAGTTTTTGAATTGGTTTTAACAAAAAAAGTTTGCCCCTTCGTTGAAACCTTAAACGTATTATTAATAGAACCTCCGCTTACCTTTTGCCAAGTAAAAATAGATTGGCTATTAAAATGAACGTTTATACAATTCTCTATATGATTTACTAAAAGTGGATCCATTTGTATATTTGAACCATAAAATTAATACTTATAGTATTAATTTTTTACATTTATGCATTAATTATAAAATCGAATTTGAGCACACTAAAAAGGTTTTTAAAAGACACTATTATTTATGGAATTGCGGCTGTTTTACCACGCGTAATTAACTTTTTGTTGGTTCGGGTGCATACTGATGCTTTGCCTGCTAACAATTACGCCGAAAACACCAATTTTTACATTTGGATAGCCTTATTATCTGTATTGTTAACTTTTGGAATGGAAACAGCTTTTTTTAGATTTTATAAATCAGAGGATAAAAAAGACGCGCTTATCTCCACTGCATTTTTAAGTATTTTGACAATTACAATGCTATTTGTTGCCGGCGCATTTATGTTTTCTGATTTTTTTATCCAACTATTCGATTTTAATGACAATCCATTACAGCTTAAATTATTGATTATAATTATAGCAATTGATACCTTAATGGTAATTCCTTTTGCTTATTTACGTGCATCTGGACGCCCCATTAAATACACTGCTATAAAGTTAATCAACGTTGGAATAATAGTTGCCATAAACCTATTGTTTTTAAAATTTATTCCACAGTTTTTAGCCGAAGGAAAAACAATTCCAACTATTTTTATTGAAGCTTTTAACAGTACTCAAATTGTCAACTTTATTTTTATTGCAAACATTGTTGGAAGCTTTATCTCGTTCTTATTACTAGCACCAATTTTATTGAAATTTAAATGGCGCTTCAATACCGAATTATTTAAAAAATTAATTTCTTACAGTTGGCCTATTGCTGTTGCTGGCGTTGCTTATGTAATTAACGAAAACTTGGATAAAATTTTAATAGGAAAAATGCTAGATAAAAATGCAATGGGTATTTACTCCGCGTGTTATAAGCTCGCAATTTTTATGAATTTATACATTATGGCATTTCGTTTGGGAGCTGAACCTTTCTTTTTTAACCATTCTGATAAAAAGAACGCCAAAGAAACCTATGCGAAGATTTTAAACTATTTTATTATTGTTGGTTCACTTGTTTTTGTTGGTATTGTTGTTTTTATTGATCTTTTAAAGCGACCATTTATTAACGAAAACTATTGGGAAGCCATTGCCATTGTACCCATTGTATTGTTGGCGAATTTATTTTTAGGGGTGTATCACAATTTAGCTATTTGGTATAAGTTAACCGATAAAACCAGATATGCCATGTTATTTTCAATTATTGGGGCTGTAATTACCATAATTGTAAATGTGTTGCTAATTCCAAAAATAGGATTTATGGCTTCTGCCTGGGCTACGTTATTGGCTTACGGAACTATGATGGTTCTCTCCTATTTCATTGGAAAAAGACATTATCCAGTGCCTTATAATTTAACTAAATCGTTGGGTTATTTATTGGTTTCCATTGTCATCTCCTATCTTTCTTTTAATTATTTCAGAGAAAATTATTGGATTTCAACGGGCTTTGTTTTAGTATTTGGATTGTTGGTTTATTTCAATGAAAAAAAGGAATTGTCACTAATTTTGAAGCGAAAATAATATGAGAAATTTTGGTTTTTTTATAGTATTTATTTTAATCCATTCCATCCTTTTTTCACAAAATGTTGAAGAAAAAGAATCTACCGCTTCTAAAAATGTTACCATCATAGAAAAGGAATTTGTTATACCAAACCTCAATAATATAAGTCATAAAATTTGGGTGTATTTACCGCCAAACTATGAGGTTTCCACAAAGAAATTTCCAGTAATTTATATGCATGACGCTCAAAATTTATTTGACGACAAGAATTCTTATATTGGTGAATGGAAAGTTGATGAATCTTTGAATGAATTATTTCATACCACTAAAAAAGGATTTATAGTTGTAGGTGTAGAAAATGGTGGTGAAGAACGCATTAACGAATATACACCTTGGCCCAATGAAAAATATGGAGGTGGCAAAGGTGCTGTGTACATCGATTTTATTGTAAATACTTTAAAACCTTATATTGATGAAACCTACAGAACAAAACCGCAGCAAAAATATACTGCTTTAATGGGAAGCTCTTTAGGTGGTCTTATTTCTTATTATGGCGGGCTAAAATATCCTGATACATTTGGGAAAATTGGCGCTTTGTCTACATCCTTTTGGTTTTCTGATAAAGTTATTGATTTTACCATTCAAAATGGAAATATAAACAATGTAAAAATGTTTTTATTGGCTGGAGAAAAAGAAGGAGAAGAAATGCTTGAAAGCACCATTAAAACTGAAAAACTATTACTTGAAACTGGCTTTAAATCTAAAAATTTAACTTCCAAAATAGTGCCTGAAGGAGAACATAATGAAGCTTTTTGGAGTACTGAATTTTTAGGAATTATAAAATGGTTATACAACATTAAATAGCATATTTATGACTGTTAATAGTGAACCAATTATTGTAGCACATACTTTTAACGCTTCTGTTAAAACTGTTTGGAAAGCCATTACAAACGTGGATCAAATGCGACAATGGTTTTTTAATAATATTGAAGATTTTGAACCTATAATTGGATTTAAAACACAATTTAAAGTCCAATCTGAAGACAGGGTTTTTACACATTTATGGACAATTACCGAAGTTGAACCATTAAAAAAAATTGTTTACAATTGGAAATATGAAGAATGTGCTGGAGATTCGTTTGTTTATTTTGAATTATTTCAATTAAAAAGTGAAACTAAAATCCGAGTGACTTCCGTTGTTACAGAGAGTTTTCCAGCAAATATTCCAGAGTTTAAAGCTGAAAGCTGTTTAAATGGTTGGACTTATTTTATAAAGCAAAACTTAAAAAAATTCTTAGAATCAAAAACATAATATTAGTATCAAATTCAACATTAAAATGAAAATTCAAATTATCAACAAATCAAAACACGAATTGCCAAGTTATGAAACCATTGCTTCTGCAGGTATGGATTTACGGGCAAATATTAACGAACCAATTACATTAAAACCTTTAGAGCGTACCATTGTAAAAACAGGCTTGTTTATCGCATTACCCATTGGTTCTGAGGCGCAAGTACGCCCAAGAAGCGGATTGGCCGCAAAAAAAGGAATAACCGTATTAAACGCTCCTGGTACAGTAGATGCTGATTATAGAGGTGAAATTGGTGTAATTTTAGTCAACTTATCTAACGAAGCTTTTGTAATTAATGATGGTGAACGTATTGCGCAGTTGGTAATTGCAAAACACGAACGCGCAGATTGGGATGTTGTTGAAGTTTTAAGTGAAACAGAACGTGGCGCTGGTGGTTTTGGTTCTACAGGTTTATAAAACTATTAATTGTGTTTAGATTCCTGTTTTCACAGGAATTACAGCCTACTATTTATTGTCATCCCTGCGTATTCTTTTTTCTTTTAATATAATCAAAACAAATCTAAAGGTAGGCAGGGATCTCATGAGGTAATGTCAATAAATACCTCTGCTCCTTTATTTAATTTAGTATTATGTTCAAAAAGGATAGTTTTACCATTTAAATCGGCTTCAATTAAATAATATTCACCTTTAAAATAAGAGGTAATTACCGTTGCTTTTATCAAAGACTCTTCAACCAGTTTAATTTGATTTGGGTACAATAGCAATGGTTTTTTAGATTTTGAACCTGACTCAATTAATTTTAGCGGAATTTCATTTATTTCGTTAAAAAATGAAGCAACATATTCACTTTTCGGATTGTTATACAAGGCCTCTGGTGTGTTTTTAGCTATCAACTCTCCATCTTTTATTACCAAAATTTCATCAGCAAAAGAAAGTGCATCGGTAGTATCGTGCGTAGCTACAATACACAAAATATTTTTACTTTTTAAATACTTAAAAAGACTTCGTCTCAGCTTGTTTTTTCTAAAATTATCTATATGACTAAAAGGTTCATCCAACAACAAAATTTCAGGTTCTCTTGCAATTACTTTTGCGATGGCTACACGTTGTTTTTGGCCGCCACTCAGGTTTTTAACCTTCGTTTTTAAAAAATCCGTCATATCAACCACTTCTAACAACTCTTTTATACGTTGTGCTTTGTTATCGTCTAAACTAGATATATTTTTACCTATATTTTCTTCAACGGTGATATATGGCATTAAATCGAAATCCTGAGGTAGGTATTTCATAAATTTTTCACCTGGAATCAAGTAAAAATTGGGGCCTTTTAATTTAACATTGTTCCAATACACGGTTCCTTTTTCAATATGAAGTAAACCGTAAATGATTTCGAGTAAAGTACTTTTTCCACAACCGCTTTCTCCAACAACGGCTATATAATCGCCCTTATTAGCAATAAAACTAATGTTTTTTAATACTTCAGTTGAAGTATATCCAAATGATATGTTTTCTACTTTTAGCATATAAACCAAAAACGCCTTAGTTAAAAACCAAGGCGTTTTTAAATTGATTAAATATTATTTATTCTTCGCTATTTATTACTTCTTTAATTTTAGCTTCTAATTCTTCTGCTAAATCTGGATTGTCTAAAATTAATGCTTTTACAGCATCACGTCCTTGTCCTAATTTAGTATCTCCATAACTAAACCAAGATCCGCTTTTTTTCACAATTCCAAACTCAACACCTAAATCTAAAATTTCACCTGTTTTGGAAATTCCTTTCCCGTACATGATATCAAATTCAGCAATTGCAAATGGCGGCGCCACTTTGTTTTTAACCACTTTTACTTTGGTACTATTACCAATTACTTTATCGCCATCTTTAATTTGTGTTCTTCTACGAATATCTAAACGAACTGATGAATAAAACTTCAAAGCATTACCACCCGTTGTTGTTTCAGGGCTACCAAACATTACACCAATTTTATCACGTAATTGGTTGATAAAAATAACAGTACAATTTGTTTTATGAATGGTTCCTGTTAGTTTACGTAAAGCTTGAGACATTAAACGTGCGTGTAAACCCATTTTTGAGTCACCCATTTCACCTTCAATTTCACTTTTTGGTGTTAAGGCTGCAACTGAGTCAATTACAACAATATCTATAGCACCAGAACTGATTAAATTATCAGCAATTTCCAATGCTTGCTCACCATAATCAGGTTGAGAAATAATTAAATTATCAATATCAACGCCAAGATTTTGCGCATAAAAACGATCAAAAGCATGTTCAGCATCAATAAACGCAGCAATACCACCCGCTTTTTGGGCTTCGGCAATAGCATGTAACGTTAAAGTTGTTTTACCCGATGATTCTGGCCCATAAATTTCAATAACCCTACCTCTTGGATATCCTCCAACACCTAAAGCCAAATCTAACCCTAATGAACCTGTTGAAATTGCATCAATATCATCAATAGCAACATCACTCATTTTCATTACAGTTCCTTTTCCATAAGCCTTATCTAATTTATCTAAAGTAAGTTGTAATGCCTTTAATTTCGCTAATTTCTCTTTGTCTTCTGCCATAACCTTTTAAAAATACATTTATTTATTCGTGGCTAAAATATAAAAAAGTATTGACTATATTTAACGTTTGATTAGAATTCTATTAACTAAATTATTTCATAATAATGAATAAATTTTTTATAACAATTGTTGCTTTTTTCTTTATAATTAATCTTCATTCACAAGATATTAAATATGAAATTAAAGAAAATATTCATTATTACAGTGACAGTGTTAACAAGTCTGATAATTATATAAATGAGCGTTGTGTTTTGGATATCTATTATCCGAAAAATGTTAAAAATTATGCCACTATTGTATGGTTTCATGGAGGGGGATTAACAAGCTACCATAAAGAAATTCCAGAAAAATTAAAAGAAAAAGGGGTTGCAATTATTGGTGTTAATTATCGTTTACATCCAAAAGTTGAAGCTCCTAAATATATTGAAGATGCTGCCGCTGCCGTTAGTTGGGCTTTTAATAATATTGAAAAATACGGTGGTAATAAATCGCTTATTTTTGTATCAGGACATTCGGCCGGTGGCTATTTGACAAGTATGATTGGTTTAGATAAATCTTATTTAAATAAACACAATATTGATGCAAATAATATAGCCGGACTCATTCCTTTTAGCGGTCATACGATCACTCATTTTACTGTTCGTAAAGAAATGGGTATACCCGGAACCCAACCTCTTGTTGATAATTTAGCGCCGTTATACCATGTAAGACCTGATGCGCCACCTTTATTATTAATTACTGGTGATAGAGAATTAGAGATGTTAGGGAGATATGAGGAAAATGCTTATTTAATGCGAATGATGAAAGTTATTGGTCATAAAAAAACAAAAATATTAGAATTAGATGGGTATAACCATGGCGGCATGGCGCAACCAGCATTTCCGCTTTTAATAAAAGAAGTTCAAAAAAGAAAAGAAGATATAGTTAACGAATTAAATTAGTGATTTTTTTATGAAAAAAATAAGTATCCTAACACTCTTTTTTATGATGACATTAAACCAACTACATGCTCAAAACGATGTGATTTCAGCATTTTTATTGAAGTGGGAAAACTCTAAAAACTACTTAATTGAAATGGCTGAATTAATGCCTGAAGAAAATTATAATTACAAACCTACTGAACGCGAAATGAGTTTTCAGGAACAATTACTTCATATTAGAGGAAATATGGTTTGGTTGAGCGAAAAATATTTTGTCTCTGAAAATTATGTAAAATCTGAAAAAATTGACCCAAAAACTAAAACTGAAATTATAACAGCAATGAATATCGCTTTTGACAAGGTAACCAATATTATAAAAAATGTTTCTCTAGATGATTTACCATCAGAAGTAGATTTTTTTGCAGGTAAAAAAAGTAAGTTACAAATACTAAACCTAATGCAAGATCAC
>JADWMI010000012.1:18462-19636 GCA_015767395.1 Bacteroidota bacterium
ATCACTGTTGAAATTTTTGAAGGGGCCATTGATTTTGGTGTAAATGGAGTAAATTATAGCCTGGTAAAAGGAGATTTAGTTTCATTGGAAGCCAGTGTTCCTCATGATCTATTAGCAAAAAAAGATAGTATTGTTAGGTTAACACTGTCAAAATTAGATAACGTTGAAAGAGTAATTAAGGTTTCAGAATCTTAATAAGTAATCCCAATTGACCTAAGTGATAAAGATCGTGGTGTAACATTCCGTTGATTAAAAATTGATATTCAAAATGGTCTTTATAGTCGGTGTCGTAATACATTTCATTTAAAAAATCATCGTTTTTTGTTTGCAGTAATGCTATTAATTCAGTCAAACTATTTTCATAATCATCCTTAATTTTATCCCAACCTATTTGTTTTAATTGGCTGTTCTCAGCCCAATCAGCTCCATTTTCATCAGTAATACTTCCTTTAGCTGTCTTCATTTTTAGGCAGGTTTCATTTCTCCATATTGTTAAATGAGCAATGATTTCAGCAATTGTATGTGTGCCTTTATGAACAACCTTAAATGCTGCTGCTTCTGAAATTAAATTAAATTTTTTATGGAAGTTGGTACCAATCCAAATTTTTCCTTCCTGAATTTCTTGAAGTTGTCTTATAATATTTTCAATTAGAACTTTCATCTGTTTTATAATAAGTTATTGATCTTGGCATGCTGCAATAATATAATGGTTTTAGCATCGCAAATTTCACCTGTTGAAATCATTTCTAAAGCTTTTTCAAAATCCAATTCTAACACTTCAATTTCTTCCGTTTCTTCTTCTAAACCACCACCTTCACTAATTTTCATTTCATCAGAATATTCAGCAAGAAAATAATGGATCTTCTCTGTAACAGCACCAGGTGTAGAATAAATTTCAAATAACTTTACAGGGTTTTTTATTTGATATCCTGTTTCTTCTTCAGCCTCTTTTTTTATACAGGTTAAAGGATCGTCAGCATCCAACAAACCAGCACAAACTTCAATCATCATACCATCTGAATTACCATTTAAATAACTTGGCATTCTAAATTGTTTGGTAAGAATTACTGTTTTTTTAATAGAATTGTAAAGTAAAATTGCAGCACCATCACCCCTGTCATAACATTCACGCAATTGATTTTGCCAATTCCCATTTTTAAGTTGGTAATCAAAT
>JADWMI010000349.1:0-1676 GCA_015767395.1 Bacteroidota bacterium
GGACACGATACAACAAAAACCGGAGGAACAAGAGCAGTTCCAATTTATCAAACATCTTCGTATGTATTTAATGATACGGAGCATGCGGCAAACTTGTTTTCATTAAAAGAGTTAGGATTTATCTATACCCGATTAAACAATCCAACCAACGATATTTTACAACAACGTTTAGCGGCTATTGAAGGTGGAATAGGAGCCGTTGTTTTTGCATCTGGAACTTCGGCAATATCTACAGGATTGTTAACTTTATTAAAAGCAGGTGATCATATTGTAGCTTCAAGTAGTTTGTATGGTGGTACGTTTACGTTGTTAAATGTTACCTTACCTAGATTGGGAATTACAACTACTTTTGTAGATGCATCAGAACCAGAAAATTTCAAGAATGCAGTTCAAGACAACACACGAGCTTTTTTTGTTGAATCTTTAGGGAATCCAAAGTTAGATGTGTTGGATTTAGAAGAAATTTCCAAACATTCAAAAGCAGCAGGTGTGCCATTTATTGTTGATAATACCGTTGCAAGTCCAGCGCTATTAAACCCAATCAAGCACGGAGCAAATCTGGTAATTCATTCATTAACAAAATATATTGGCGGCCAAGGAAATTCATTGGGTGGTGCCATAATTGATGCTGGAACTTTTGATTGGACCAGTGGAAAATTCCCAGAATTTACAGAGCCATCAGCTGGGTACCATGGATTGGTTTACAGTGAAGTTTTAGGAGACGCAGCTTTCACCTTCAAATTAATTTTAGAAGGATTGCGTGATTTTGGTGGCGCCTTAAGTCCGTTCAATGCATTCCAAATTATTCAAGGATTGGAAACGTTACCATTGCGTATTAAACAACACAGTATTAATGCATTGGAATTAGCACAATGGTTAGAAAGTAGAGCGGAAGTGGCATGGGTAAATTATCCTGGTTTAGAAAGTAGTAAATACAATACATTGGCAAAAAAGTATTTGCCTAAAGGGCAAAGTGGTTTGGTTACTTTTGGTGTAAAAGGCGGTTTTGAGGCTGCTAAAAAACTGACAGATGCAACTGAAATATTTTCATTATTGGCAAATATAGGCGATACGAAATCGTTGATTATTCACCCAGCAAGTACCACGCATCAGCAATTAACAGTGGATCAACAAGCAGGAGCAGGAGTAACACAAGATTTAATTCGTTTATCAGTAGGTCTTGAAGATATTGAGGATTTGAAAAATGATTTAGCAGCAGCATTTGTAAAAGCAAGTGAATAAGTAGGTTGATTTTTTAAAAAAGTATTGTAAGAGAAATTATTATTGCGTTAATTTGCGGCTTAGTTCATAAACTTATTGACTATTGTTATCAAGAAAGGCAGAGGGAATAGACCCGTTGAAGCCTTAGCAACCCTTTATTTATTTAAAGAAGGTGCTAAATTCTACCCATTTTGGATAGATAACCAAACGAAATTACTTCAAGTAATTTTCTGCATTTCTCATAACAATAATTTTTAAAGCAAAATAAGCCCAAAAAGGGAGCTATTTATATAATTATTGATGAATCAATTAAAGCACATAACACTCAAAAATTTTATTTCTGAAAAGGGAATTAAAAATGAGCCTATTCAACTTTCCTATGAAATATTTGGAAAGGAATTGTATTCTGCTCCTATTATTTTGGTAAACCATGCCTTAACAGGAAATAGCAATGT
>JADWMI010000349.1:1776-3074 GCA_015767395.1 Bacteroidota bacterium
GCTACTGATTGGAAATCTACAGATTGGTTGATTGCAAACTGTCAGATTCAAGAGCAATTTTTAACGAATTCCAGTAATCCGGTTCACGATGCGCGTATGCACGCCATGTTGTGTTATAGAACTCCAGAATCTTTCAAAACCCGTTTTCAACGTTCAAAGAACGATGATTCTGAAGTTTTTAATGTAGAAAGTTGGTTGTTACATCACGGTAAAAAACTGCAGGAACGTTTTCAATTATCAGCATACAAATTAATGAATCAATTATTGCGTTCCATTGACGTTACAAAAGGTAGGGACGAAAGGATTTTAGATTCCATTCAAGCCAATATTCATATTGTTGGAGTGGATTCTGATTTGTTTTTTACTGCTGAAGAAAACAAAGAAACGCACAAGCAATTGGCATTAACGCATCCAAATGTGACATACAACGAAATAAATTCGGTGCACGGGCACGATGCTTTTTTAATAGAATACAAACAATTAGGAAAAATTATAGAACCAATATTTAATAAAAGTTCTAAAAACCAGCATATGAAAGTAGTAAAATTTGGAGGAAAATCGTTAGCGAACGGTAAAGGTTTGGATTGTGTATTAAACATTATTGCAACTAAAATTAAAAATAACGAAAAAATTGCAGTTGTTGTTTCAGCAAGAGGTAAAACCACCAATCATTTAGATTCTATATTGGAAAAAGCGAAAAATAGTTTACCTTATCTAGAAGAATTTGAATTGGTTAAAAATTATCAGTTAGAAGCTGCTTCTGATGTTGATTTATCGGTTGAATTTCAATTGTTAGATGAAATTTTTAGAGGCGTAAACTTGTTAGGAGATTACAGCCCAAAGGTAAAAGATCAAGTGCTGGCGCAAGGAGAAATTATGTCAGGGAAATTAATTGCTCATTTGTTGAATAAACAAGGTGTAAATGCAACCTTTGCTGATACGCGTAAATTGATTAAAACAAACAATCAGTTTGGAAATGCACAACCATTTGAGACTACTTCAGAAGAGAATATAGTTGAATATTTTAGAACACAACCAGAAGACACAACTCAAATCCTTACAGGTTTTATTGGTTCTAGTTTACAAGGTGAAACCACTACATTGGGAAGAAATGGAAGTAATTATACGGCTTCGTTAATTGCTAATTTTTTAAATGCTGCAGAATTTCAAAATTATACGCACGTTGACGGAATTTACACTGCAAATCCTGATTTGGTTGAAAATTCTAAGAAAATTGAAAAGTTATCCTACCAAGAAGCCAATGAAATGGCCAATTTTGGAGCAAATATATTACACGC
>JADWMI010000350.1 GCA_015767395.1 Bacteroidota bacterium
TAGATAATGAAATTACCACTGCACCACCTGTTTCAACAGCAACGGAAGGGCCAGTGTTTAGGTCCGTTTCACCTAATATATCATCAAAGCGTTACTTTCCCAACCAAAATACAGTAAGCTCAGGCGCCATATTTAATTCATGGGAAAGATTGCCGTCAGTTTCAAGAACAATGAAATTTGGTGTAAACGTACGTGATAATAATGTGAATGGTGGCCAATCCGCGAGCCAAGAGATGGTAATAACTTTTGAAGAAAATGCAGGACCATTTAATGTAACATCTCAAAATTTATATGAAGAATGGAATTCTGGAGAAAATAAAACCATTACTTGGGATGTTGCCAACACAAATGATGTGCCAGTTAATTGCACAAACGTAAATATTTTGCTGTCAATAGATGGAGGATTTACATTTCCAATAACCTTAATGTCAAATATACCAAATAATGGGTCTGCTAGTATTGTTGTGCCTAATGTTACAACTACTCAGGCTAAAGTTAAAGTAGAAAGTGTTGGGAATATATTTTATGCTTTAAATGACGGTTATATTAGTATTCAGGCAAAAGAATTTACCATGGATTTCACTAATGATAATTCAAAAGTATGTAAAACAACAAATGCGGTTTACAACTTTACATATAACACTTATTTAGGATTTAATGAAATTACCACTTTTTCTGCTTCTGGAAATCCAACGGGAACAAAAGTAAGTTTTAATCCAGTTACAGCAACTGCAAATAATACAAATATTGAAGTAACCATAAGCGAATTTAATAGTGTTACTGCTGGAAACTATGAAATTAATATTGTTGGAATTTCAGGAACAACCTCATTGGAAAAAACAAAAACACTCAGTTTAGAGTTGTTTGAATCAACCATCACAACGCCAATTTTGACAACACCGGTTGACAATACCCTTGTTTTTGTAAAACCGTATTCTCTTGCTTGGGGAGGCGATGTAAATGCAGAATCATATGATATTCAAATAGCAACCGATGCGTTTTTTACATCTGTAATTGAAGAATCTACAGTAAATACCAACGTATTTGAGCCACAGTTATTGGCTGTAAACACCAAGTATTATTGGAGAGTAGTTTCTAAAAATACATGCGGAGGCCTTAGCAATTTTTCATCGGTATTTAATTTTACTACCGCTAATGAGATTTGTAGTACATATAATGCAATCATTCCGATTCCCGTTCCCATTCCAGATAATGCCCCTGTTGGCGTAAAATCAATTATTAGTGTAACAAATAATAAATTAATTACCAATGTGAAAGTCATAGTAAATATAGCACATACCTATGTAGGTGATTTGACTTTAGAATTAACAAGTCCTAGAGGTGTAAGTATTTTGTTATCAGCAGGTAATGGAGGAGGCGGTAGTGATTATACAAACACTATTTTTGATGATTCAGCAAGTACAAGTATTGCTGATGGGTCAGCGCCATTTATAGGAACATTCAGAGCACAAATTCCTTTATCCTATTTGAACAATACAGATTCTCAGGGGAATTGGACGTTAAAAGTGGTGGATTCAGGAGAAAAAGATACTGGAACAATTGATAGTTGGAGTTTGGATATTTGTGGAATTCCAACAGCTAGTATTGATAATGATAATGACAGCGTTACCAATAATATTGATAAATGCCCTGAAACAGCTCCAGGAAATAGTGTTGATACCTTAGGGTGTTTTAAATTTCCTGAAAATAATTTTGAGATAGAAACCATTGGAGAGACATGTCCTAATTCAGTAAATGGACAAATTGTAATTAATACCCAAAAAGCATATAACTATACTACAACCATTAATGGCGTATTGTATGAATTTCCTTCGGGTGTAATTGTTTCCGATTTGGCTCCAGGAACTTATGATTTCTGCATTGGTGTTTATGTTGAAGATGAAGATAAAACCTTTGAGCAATGTTTCACAGTGCTTATTGAAGCAGGTACAGTTATTGCAGGAAAAGCTGTAGTTACTGATAATAAAGTTGCTATTGAAATTAGTCAAGGATCAGCTCCATACAAGGTATTTGTAAACGGAAAAGTTGTTTTTGAAACAGCAGCATCTTTAATGTCAATTGATGTAAATCACGGGGATTTAGTAACTGTAAAAACGGGTATTGAATGTGAAGGCCTTTTCTTAACAGAAATTGATTTAATCGCTGAAATTATAGCCTACCCAAATCCTACAAATGGATTTTTTGAAATTTCTTTACCAACCAGTAAAAAAGAAGTGAAAATAGCCTTGTATACGATGCAATCGCAATTAATTTCTTCAAAAACGTACCCTGTTATAAATGGTAAGGCTCAATTAACAATTGAAAATAAACCAACGGGCGTATATATTGCAAAAGTATATTTAGACAAACCTATAGCCTTAAAAATAATTAAGAACTAACATTTTTTGGGTTTATTGGATGTTGTATGTAATCACTAAAAACACCTAATGTATGTTTTTAGATAAAAACAGTTTTTTAAGAAATAAAAATCATCAGAGACTTATTATTGGGACTTTAGTTACTCTTATTGTAGGCTCTACTGTATACCACTATTCTGAAAACTGGAGTTGGATTGATTCCATATATTTTTCAGTTATTACCTTAACTACTGTCGGGTATGGTGATTTTTCACCTCAAACAGATTTTGGAAAAATATTCACAATATTTTATGTTTTGACTGGAATTGGTCTTATTTTCGGTTTCATTAATGAATTTTATCAGTTTAGAAAACAAAATAACAAGAAATCGTTAGACAGAAAACAAAACAATAATAAGTCTTAATGAAAATATATATAAACTATATACAAAACTGTATGTAGCAAATAGGGTGTTCGGTGGTTTGCGAAAGTTCATAGCTATTTTCAAATACCGCCAAAATTTTAATTTGGCTTTTAAGATGAATAAGTTGAAAACAAAATATAAAAATGTGACTCAGAGCAAACCTGAAAGTATATCGCCTTCTATTGCTCTACTTGCCATATACTAAACGTAAATCCTTACAATTCAAAACCTAAATTCACCCCTAAATTTTTAGCAATTAACTTGGTAATTCTAGCTTTTAACTGTGGAA
>JADWMI010000100.1 GCA_015767395.1 Bacteroidota bacterium
GTCCTTTTTTAGCAGCTTTCACTAATGAACTTCCACCAGCAACTCCTTCATTAGCTCCTTTCCACGAATGAATTAAAGCGGTAGTTGGCATTTTATCAGTCATAATCTCTTCCCAACCCATTACGAGCTTTCCATGTTTCGCTAAAATTTCTTCTAAACGAATGTTGAAAAATGTTTGTAAATCGTGATTTGTTTCCAAATCGTGTTTTTTTATGAATTTTTGAATATGCTCACTTTCATCCCAGTGTTTGCCTTCATTTTCATCACCTCCAATATGTACATATTTATCAGGAAATAATGCTGCCATCTCTCCAAATAAGTCCCCTAAAATTTTATAGGTTTTTTCATTTGTAGGATCTAATGTTGGGTGAAATATTCCTGAATTTCTTTCAATTGAATACACCATATCCTTACTAGCAATTTCGGGGTAAGCAGTTAAAATGGCGGTTGCATGTCCTGGAACATCAACTTCTGGCACTACACGAATTCCTCTGTCTGATGCATATTTTACTATCTCTTTAATCTGTTCTTGGGTATAATACAAACCATCTGATCCTAATTCATGTAATTTTGGATGTGTTTTAGATTCAATTCTAAACCCTTGGTCATCTGTTAAATGCCAATGTAACACATTCATTTTTACTGACGACATCGCATCTAAATTACGCTTAATCACTTCCACGGGTTGAAAATGACGTGCCACGTCAATCATTAATCCGCGCCAAGTAAACCTAGGAAAATCTTTTATAGTTGCTTCTGTAAAATAAAATGAAGTATCGTTATTATTTATAAGTTGTAACAATGTTTCCAATCCGTAAACAATGCCAATATCTGTAGTTGCATTCAGTAGAATTTTATCTTCTAAAACCTTTAACTCATAGGATTCATCTTGATTGATTCCTAATTCACCAATTTTTTTAAATACTATTTCTAATGAAGGGTTTTCAATTTCTGAACTATTAAAAACAAAACCATTTTTTATAAAAACACCAGTTCTTCCTCCTAGTCGTCTTAAAAATTTGGTGGTTGCAACTTCAATTCTACTTGATCCAGTTTGGTTTACTGAAATTGTAAAATCTGGTTTAATAATAAATTGTGATTCTCCTGAACTTATTTCTTGAGGCCAAGGCATTAAATTCAACTCTTGAGTTTGCCCAATGCATATTATTGAGAATAAACTAACAAATAAAAGAATGGTTTTTTTCATAGTAATTTTTTAATAGTAATATCTTTTAAAAGCTTCTAATGCTGCATAATCAGCCAAACCTAGTTTGTGATATTTTACAGCTGTTTCATTATTTCTTTCTTCAGCACGTACCCAAAACTCTCTTGTATCATTTCCTTGAAACATCACGCCGTCTTTTTGAGATTGGTGATAGAAAATAGCTTTTCGTTTTTTCAATACCTGATCTGGACTCATTGGAACCGCCATATCGATTTGATGTATGTCCCACTCGTGCCAAGCACCACGGTACAACCAAACCCAACAATCATTCATATATTCGTTATGCTTTAATTGTTTTAAGGCTGCAAAAATAGCGTCTAAACAAACTTTATGTGTTCCGTGAGGATCAGCTAAATCACCAGCAGCATATACTTGATGCGGTTTAATTGTTGCAATTATATCAGCCACCATTTCAATATCAACAATTCCTAAGGGGTTTTTCTTTACTCTTCCTGTTTCATAAAAAGGAAGGTTTAAAAAATGTACATTTTCATCAGGCACACCCACAAAACGTGTTGCGGCCAACGACTCTCTTTTTCTAATAATCCCTTTTAAACTCCTAACCTCAATTTCATCTTCAATATCCCCTAGTTTGGTGTCAATTTTTCGAATAATATCATCTACTTTTGGAAACGTTGGATTTACATCCTTAATTACCTCTGCATATTTTAAAGCTTCTGAATCTGATACTGCAATATTTCCTGAAGTTTGGTATACTATATGTACCTCGTGACCTTGCTCCACTAAACGATCAAAAGTTCCTCCCATTGAAATCACATCATCATCAGGGTGTGGACTAAATATAATAACTCGTTTCTTTGCCGGATTTGCTCTTTCTGGTCTTGAAGAATCATCAGCATTTGGTTTTCCTCCTGGCCAACCTGTAATAGTGTGCTGTATTTTATTAAACATCTTAATATTAATGTCGTAGGCAGAGCCTTCTTGCACTAATAAACTAGACATTCCGTGATCGTTATAATCTTTGTCTGTTAATTTTAAAATAGATTTACCTGTTTGTTTACTTAACCAAACAATAGCTTTACTAGCTAATTGTTCATCCCAAATACAAGGACCAACCAACCAAGGTGTATTTAATCTGGTTAAATCTTGTGAAGCTTCATCATTTAAAATAAAAGTAGTATTTGAATGATCTTGTAAGTAAGTTGCTGGAACTTCTGAAGTAATTTTTCCTTCAACGGTTTCTTTTACCACTGCAGCTTTATTATGTCCCCAAGCTAACAATACAATTCGTTTTGCTTTTTTTACAGTGCCAATACCCATAGTTATGGCTTTTTTAGGAACATTATTTATACCTAAAAATGAAGGTGCTGCATCTTCTCTTGTAATATGGTCTAAGGTGATACTTCTTGTTCCCGAATTGTAATGTGAACCTGGCTCATTAAAACCAATATGTCCCGTTCTACCAATTCCTAACAATTGAAAATCTAACCCTCCGTATTCTTTAATTTTTAAATCATAATCAATACAATACTGGTGTAATTCTTCTAATGAAATAGTCCCTGAAGGAATGTTAATATTTTCAGGTTTAACATCAATATGATTGAATAAATGCTGATGCATAAAATAGTAATAACTATGCACACTACTTTCATCCATTGGATAATACTCATCTAAATTAAACGTAATAACATTTGCAAAACTTAAACCTTCTTCGTTGTGCATACGTACCAACTCTTCATATATTTTTATTGGTGAAGACCCTGTTGCTAAACCTAAAACACAATGTGTGTTATTAGCTTGTTTTTCTCTAATTAATGTAGCAATTTCTTGTGCTACACAAATAGACCCTTCTTCGGAAGTTGAAAAAACAACATTGTGTATTTTCTCAAATCGTGTATCTTCAAATTGTCCGGCAGGTTTATGTGAAATATCTGTAGTTGTCATAGTTGTATTATTCATAATAAAAATAGTAATACTGTAAAATTATTAATCACATTGCTTAAAATCACATTTTTTCGACCAAAAGCAGCTTATTATCTATAAAAAAACAAGCGAGAATGACTAATTCCCGCTTGCAAACATCTAATTAATCAAATTTTAAATTGTTTAATGAAAAATAATTTAAAAGTTACTGCCTTCAATATCCCACCAAAGTCTAGTTCCTCCAGTATCAGGACCATTTAAATATCCTCTAGCTGTTTCTACATTTTCACCATTGGTATTTACTTCACTATCCACAAAATTAATTCTTCTAACTTGAACACCTGTGTCTATTGTACCCCCACTATTATTTACCACTACTGGGAAAATTCTTGGGTACCCTGTACGTCTGAATTCAGACCAAGCCTCTTGTCCATCAGGGAACATCGCAATCCACTTTTGTGTGATTATTTGTTCTAATTGTTCTTCGTTGGTGCCAGCTGCATTATAGGCTATTTTCACTTCACCCGGATATGCAATGTCATTAGTCGGATTTGAAGCATCCACAAAATCTTTAGGGCTACTTGTATTATCTGCTAAATAAGTATCAACACCTCCAACACCATGTTGAGCAAAAGACGTTTTTACACCTTGTTCATAATTCGCTTGTGCCGTTCCTGCACCTGCCCAACCACGTAAGGCTGCTTCTGCTCTTAATAACCAAACTTCAGAAGCAGACATCCATTGCATTGTTTCACCATCAATTACTTTTCCAATTGATGAATGGTCTCCATATGTTGATTTGGCTTCAATTTCAATTCCCATTCTAATTCCTTTATAAGCACCACTTAAAGCAGGATCTGCAGCAGGATTAAAGTAAACTTCTTTTCTACCATCATCAAATCCTTCTAAAATAGATTCCATTTCAGCACCCATTCTAACATCTCCCCAAGCACCACTAATTACAGTAATTGGATGTGCAAAACCAGTATTTATAACCATATCTGTTGTTTCTAATAAACCTGCGTCACTTGACAAAGATTTACCACCTTCTGTTCTTGCCAAAGTTTCATCAACATTTACAACACGCATTGCCAATCTTAATCTTAATGAATTTGCATATTTACGCCACATTGCTATATCTCCACCAAGAGACGACATATCAAATGGTACAAATTGACCTGCGCCTTCAAATTCTTTTAGACCATCAATTGCAGCTCCTAAATCATTAAAAAATGCGTGATATGCATCTAATTGAGAATCATAGATTCCTGTGGTTGCAAAATCATCAAATTTAGTGTAACGAATAGGCCCATATATATCAGAAACACGATGCATAGCACTTACTTTGATAATGCTTGATAACATTACAAATTTTTCACCTGCAGGATCACCATCCTGTGCAACTGCATTTTTAATATCCAATGCAAATGGCATTACACTTCCATAAGCATCAGACCAAGGAAAACCATTCCATCCATTCATCAAAAAATAAGTTTGATTGTTTACATTTCCTGCAAATGGTGTAGGCGCTGTCATATAACCAGAGAAAACATCTCCCATTAAACCTTGCTGTAGTTGGTAATTCCAAGCTGGCGTTACATTAAATACATTTAAAAACATTGGGGTAAAAGAACCTCCAATATGATTGTTCATTTGTGTTAAACTTTCGTTTGAGATACCGTTTGGATTGGTATTTAAATCCTCAAATCCGTCGGTACAGCTTGCTAAACTTATCGCAATAAAAGACGCGAGTGTGTATTTTAATAATTTTTTCATCTTTTTAGAAATTTACGTTAATATTTAGTCCAATACTTCTTGTAGCAGGTTGACCATATATATCAACTCCTTGTAATCCCATACCTGTACTTGAAGCAATATTTGGATCAAATGGTGCTTTTTTAGTGATAAAGAATAAGTTATTTCCAATTAAAGAAAATCTAATATTATCTACGCGGTTGTCATCAAATAATAAATTATAACCAACTGAAAACTCTCTAACACTAACGTTAGTTGCATCATAAACATACTCCCCTAATAAACCAGCTCTACCACCTGTTTTTAAATAGTAGTCCTGTGCTGTCATTTGTTGAGGACTTCCATTGGTATCAACAACATCAATCATTCCTCCATTGCTATTTCTTGCATCAGCAGTAGCTTGTGAAACCCCATAAAAATCATTGATAGCTTCCGTTACACTCACTACATCACCGCCTATTTTAGCGTCAATTAAGAAGTTTACTTGGAAATTTCCAAAGTAAAATGAATTACTCCAACCCAATGTGAAATCTGGTTGTGCATGTGCTATGGTCTCAAAACCAGTAGCCTCTAAACTAAATCCTCCTGAGCCATCACTAGTAACAACTGGCAAACCTGCCTCGTTTCTAATTACTGTACGACCTTGAATACTACCAAAATCTTCTCCTTCAATTAAGGCATACCCATATCCATTAACACCAGGCTCATTGATAATTGCTTTTCCATCTTGTAAATCTGGATGTACAGAAACTACTTTGTTTTTATTTGAAGCAAAATTCAGCGTGCTTTCCCAAGTAAATTTATCATTAACTACAGGTTTTCCATAAACAGTTAATTCAACACCGCTATTTTTAATTTCTCCTGCATTTACAATATTCTGAGTATAACCTTGTACGTTTGGTTCAGCAGTAATAAAAAATATTTGATTGGTTGTTTTTGTGTCATAATACGTTAAGTCAAAACTTAGTCTATTGTTAATAAACCTCCATTCAGTACCAATTTCAAATGAATTTTGTTTTTCAGGTTCTAAAGTTTCACCTTCCTTTACACCAAAAGTTGGTTTTCCAAAGTTGGTTTGACCTACTGGAATTGTATTTAAAGGAATCGTAGCATATGGAGGAATATCTTTACCTACAATTGCATACGATGCTCTTACTTTAGCAAATGTTACAGATTCTGGCATTGCAAACATCTCGCTTAAAACTCCAGTTAAACCAAATGATGGATAAAAGAATGATTGAGAATTTGTATTTACCAATGTAGATGACCAGTCATTTCTTCCTGTAATATCTAAATACAATAAATTTTTATATCCAAAGTTTGCAGATGCAAAAACAGACTGCACTTCACGATTTACAACTGTCTGATTTAAATTATTAGTTTCAGCAAAGTTTCCAATTGTAAAAATATTAGGATATGTTAATCCTTTACCATTTCCAGAATCTAAACTTACTTGATCTCCAATTTTATATTTGGTTAAACTTGTTCCTAAAAGTGCTGTAAAAGTTAAATCTTCAGTAATATCAGTATTATAATTTGCAATTAAATCAATGTATTGTTGTGTATTCTCCGTTTTATTTAACGTATATCTACCTGTTGCCGGTGATAATGTTAAATCGGTTCCAGCATACATTCTGTTATCATATGTGAAAAATGACTTATCATAACTAGCTCTTGACTGTACTGAAAAATTATCTAAAATTTGATATTTAGCAGAAACACTTGCAACTACTCTTTGAGCAACATCTTTTGTTTGATTGCGACTTGCTAACCAATATGGGTTTTGTTGAATATTCTCATCAAAAGAAGTTGCATATTGATCCATCATATTGGTATCTGCATTGAAATACTCCATTTTTTTGTAATCATCTAAATTGATTCCAACAGGGTTTAAATATAGACCACTAAGCGGGTTTGAGTATAAACCGTTCACTGGTCTATTCCAAATTCTTTGATCAGATAAATTAATACTTGCAGCAACGGTAATTTTATCATCTAAAAACTTTGCAGTTTCCTTAACATTAAAATTATTTCTCACCAATCTATTATCTGGTACTACACCATTAACAACTGTATTTGCATAAGACATATAGGTTTGTGCTTTTTCATTTCCTGCCATTAATGACAATGATTGAATTGCAGTAATACCTGTATCAAAAAAATCTTTAGCGTAATCATTTTTTAAACCACTGGTTTTTGCTCCCCAAGATTTTGGATCGGTAACGCGTCCATTTTCTCCAATAGGTTGCCCTACTGATGCAGATTGATATTCAGATTGTAATTCAGGTAATGAAGTCACATTGTCAACTGTTAAGCTTGTATTGAAATTCACAGACAATTTACCGTCTTTACCAGATTTTGTAGTAATTAAAATTACTCCATTTGCACCTTGACTTCCGTATAATGCGGATGCTGAAGCACCTTTTAAAACAGTCATACTTTCAATATCATCTGGATTGATTAATGATAAAGCATCACCACCATCAATATTCCCGGCATCGCTACCAAAAATTCCACGACCACTGTCGCCAGTTTGACCGCTCCCACTGTTTAACATAGGCACACCATCAACAACATACAAGGGATCGTTGTTTGTAGTTGAAGAACTACCTCTTAATACTACTTTTGAAGAACCACCAGCTCCTGAAGAACTTTTAGTGATAGTAACACCCGCAGATTTTCCAGATAAACTGTTAATTACGTTTGTTTGTTTCACTGTAGTTAACTCATCACCTTTTACCTCTTGGGCAGAATAGGTTAATGCTTTTTTCTCTTTTTTGATACCCAGTGCGGTAACAATTACTTCATCTAAACTCAATGCATCATCCAATAAACTAACGTTTAAAGTATTGGCATCACCAACAGTGACTAATTGAGTTTTCATTCCTAAAAACGTAAATTCTAACACATCTCCTTTCGAAGTTTCAATTGTGTAATTTCCGTCATAATCGGTCTGAGTTCCTTTAGTTGTTCCTTTAATAACAACATTTACTCCAGGCAATGGAGTTTCGTCTGAGGCAGCCGTAACTGTACCAGAAACTGTTTTCATCTGCGCAGTTACTTCTTGAGTAAAAGCGAGTGAAAAAATCATAATTAATAATGGTAATAATTTTTTCATAAATAAATAAATTAGTTAAGTTTTGATTCGATAAACCTAAAGATAGCATTAACCTCTTCAAAAAAAAATCTATAAACGACATTAAAAAAACTACGGAAAGCATTCTTTTTAATATTAACGAAAACGTTTTCCAAGAAAAATAATATAATTGTTTAAAAGTTTTGAAGAGATCAAAAAAACTGCTACTTTTTCCAAATATTTTACATTTACTTAACCTTTAAACTACTTTTTTTGAAATTAAAAAAAATAAAAAACACAAGTAATAGTATCCCTACAAAATACC
>JADWMI010000351.1 GCA_015767395.1 Bacteroidota bacterium
ATTTTTGAGTTTTTAATTTTATTAAAAAACCCTTCATCTTTTAATTCTGTTTCTCCAATCTCCACCATATAAATAAGGACATCAGCATCGTCAAAAGCCGATTTCACAAAACCCATCATGGATTCTTGTAACTCGTATGCTGGTTTTATAATTCCTGGTGTGTCAGAAAAAATAATTTGAAAATCATCACCATTTACAATCCCTAAAATTCTGTGACGGGTTGTTTGTGCTTTTGAAGTAATAATTGATAAACGTTCACCAACAAACGCGTTCATTAAGGTAGATTTACCAACGTTTGGATTTCCAATAATATTTACAAAACCTGCTTTGTGTGCCATAAACTTCATTTTAAAAAGGCAAAGTTAGTTGAATTGTATTTGTTGATGACTGTTTTTATAAAAAAGTTAATTGCTTAAATGAATCATTTAAAATTGTTTGATCATCAACTTGCATCCATTTTTGCAAAATTGTGGCATACACACTTCTAAAATCTACAGAGTATTTTAAGTCGCCACTTTCATCTAAATCTTGCAAGTTTGGAGCCTCATTGTAAACGCCACTTTTTCGCAGATTTTCACCAATTATAAAAACATTGTTCGCTGTTCCGTGGTCTGTTCCGTTGGCGGCATTTTGTTTAACTCTTCGTCCAAATTCAGAAAAGGTTAAAATTAGCGTGTCTTTAAAAGTATCATTGGCTTGAAGGTCTTTAACAAAAGAATTGATAGATTCAGCATAGACATTTAATAATTTTTCTTGTCTTTGTTTTTGATTGAAATGCGTGTCAAAACCACCTAAGGAAGTGTATAGCACTTTGCAATCCACCCCAGAATTTATAAATTCAGCCGCTGTTTTCAATTGCTTTGCCAAAGGATTGTTTGGGTATTCCTGAACAGAATTATATGTTTTTGTTCTGCTGTAAATGTACTTGGCTGAATTTTCTGCAGCAATCATAGTTTTGTATAAATAACCCAAATTTTGTTCACTCAAATGTTGATCACTATGGTGTTCTAATACCTTTTTAAAATAGGGGTCTTGCGCATTTCTAAATAGTTGTTGAGCGTTTTGAACAGCCATCCCATTTAGTTTATTCCCTTTCAAAACTAGCGATAAGCTATCATCTACTTCAATGGCATTGTGGGGCGATTTTCCATATAAATCTAAATAGCGACCTAGCCAACCGGCTGTTAAATACTCATCAGATTTACTCGCAGTTTGCCAAATATCTGTAGATCTAAAATGAGACCGATTTGGATTTGGGTAGCCAACATTGTTTATAATGGACAAATATCCTTGGTCATATAAATTTTTGATGGGAGCCAAACTTTTGTGCAAGGCTAAACTGTCATTCAGTTTTAAAATATTGTTGCTATTCTGACTTATGGTAGGTCTGTTGTTGTAATAAATATCGTTCGAATAAGGAATTACCGTGTTTAATCCGTCGTTTCCTCCAGAAAGCTGAACGATAACCAAGCGTTTGTATCCAGCATTTTTTAAGTCTAAATTGTTAAAAGCATTTACAAAACTAGGAACATAAAACAAGCTACTTGCTAAGGCTGTATTTTTAATAAAATTTCTTCTTTTCATTTTTAGCGTTTTAACAAAGTTGGTATTCAGGAAGTGACATTAATTGTAAACAGTAATCTTTTGGATTTTCAAAGGTGATTTCTGCTAAAAGCACTTGTGCATTTTCACTTAAACTTCCAGATAATAATATAGATTGTATTTGCTCGGCTGATAGGTTGTCATAATTTTGATTAAAGGCATCCCAGTTTTGAATTATTTTGATGTACGTTTTTCTTTTTGCTTTATTTTTTAAATATTGTTCGTAAGTGTCCTCAAATTCTGAAATTCCTTCCAAAGAAATAATGGCATTGTTCAATAAAATAGAAGGTAGTTTTAACCGAATCATGAGTGTATTGGTGTCAATCCAGCTTTGTCCACCTTTCCAGCCAGCTACATTTATTGGATTTAGTAATTGTTGTCCTAATATTTTTTGAAGGTATAGTAGTTGTTTTTCTTTTTCAAATTGAATAGGAACCGTATTGTTAATCCCCACAATTAATTCGATAGGAGATTTTATTTTAGTGCCAATAAATGCATCGTTGTAAAACCATTTAGATAGCAACAGATGTTTCATTAATTTTGAGATGTCGTAATTAGGATAGAAAACATCAACCATCTCATTAATATGCGCTGCATTGATATCAGTACTTACAAAATAACTGTATATTTTTTCACAAATAAATATTGCACATTGTTTTTGTTGTAAAATAATTTCAATAATGTCTTCGCCGTCAAATTTACCAGTTTCACCAAAAAACTCTTTTTCTCCAAAATCATGTTGTTTCGTTTTTAAAATAAAATCTCCGTTCAATTTATGATTCCAACCTGTAAAAGCCCTGGCCGCTTCTTTAATATCTTTTTCAGAATAATTGCCAACACCCAAGGTGAATAACTCCATTAATTCACGGGCAAAATTTTCGTTTGGACGCTGTTTTTTGTTTTGTTTGGCATTGAGATATTTTATCATAGAAGCTGATTTTGAGACTTCCTTTATAAAATCACCGAAATTCCCCAATGCATTTTCTCTTAAAATATTGTTGAATTGTTGAATGTGAAATGCATTCTGAGCTTTACACACAAAATGATTTGCCCAAAATAAGGTCATTCGTTCTCTCAATAATTCTATTGGATTAAAAATACGATTCACCCAAGCTACATTGAGTTCTACTATTTTAGCTCTGTTTAGTTTTTGAAGGTTTTTCTTCTGGTCACTATTGAGCATTTTGAAATTTTTATACATTTCAACATCACCAAACGACGTAACCTTGATAGGTGTAGCACTTTTTGAAGTGATAAAAAGGTTGTTTACCAGCTCTTTTTTAGATTTATTTTGAAGTTTTTCTAATTCTTTCGGATTCAATCCAAATCCGGCACGCCAATATAAGTGTTGTATATGTTTGGAATTCATAAGGTTACTATATGGTTAAAGTTTTTAGACTGTTTTTTGTTGAAAAAGTTTAATTATTGGAATAAATATAGTTGTTTTTCTATGAAT
>JADWMI010000101.1:0-5578 GCA_015767395.1 Bacteroidota bacterium
GTTGATGAAAATTCAATCCAAGCCCCAAATATAAAGCCCCTCCATCAAAATGATGATAATTAGGTAAATCACGAATTCTATTATTTTCGACTATACATTCTCTGGCTTGTCTAAATTTCACACCAAAATGCGGCGCATCATAAATTTCATTTCCAATGGCTTTATTAGCACAACCTGATAAGGTAACACCTGGCACTTGCGATTTCTGATCCCAAGCAAAATTATGAATGGTTGAATTTTGTACACTATTATTTTCAGGTGTTAAATGAAATGTTTTCTTTTCTAAACCAAGTTTTACACCGCCACCACCAACATTGTACACTTCGCAATTATCAACCACATTATTGGTTCCCAAAACACGAACTCCCCACTGATTAAAATTTCTTATAATACATTTATTAACTAAAGTATTACTGGAAGTATCATCTATTACAATTCCGTTTTTAAGGCCTGCCTCAATAACTAGGTTTTCCAAAGTAATTCCTGATGCTCCACTTATTGAAAACATATCTCCATTCAAAATAGACAAAGTCAATTTCTTATTTACCCAACCCGTTGGAGGATAGAAATATAGCAACGTATTTTCACGATCAATAAAATACTCTCCTTCGGTATTTAATTCTTCTGGGATATTTTCGAAATAAAAATGCGAAACCTTTGTACTACTATCCACTTGACGTCCAGTATCTGAACTAATAGTAAATGAAGAATTAGGTCCATACAACATTTTAATTTCACCATTTGTAATATCAGCAATTTGGTTATATTCCCATTCCCAAGATGAATGTACTACGCCATCCATCCAAATTTCTTCGGTGGAGGATGTTTTATAAAAACCCCAGGAGTTAACCTTTGTATTTAAACTTTCATCCAATGTAATTTTAATGCCATTTGTTGGAGAGTCTTTAATACCTGTTTCTAGCATATTGTAATAAGAAACAGCACCATTCATTTTTGGCCTTAGATCCATCCATTTACTTGGAAGTATCATTTGACTTTCTGTCATTATTTCATCTTTGTCTGGCCATCGAGATAAGTCCATTTTTTCTTCATCTAACCACAACATAGAAGGGGTACTAAAATCGTCCGAAAAACCATAACCGTGATGATTATTTGTTCCTAAATCAGTAACATCAATACCCAAGGTTGATAAATCGTATACCTTAATATTGTTTGAAATGGAAGGATTTGATAGTGTAAAACCTGGAGTTACACTTGAAAATTCCTGAAAATTAGTTGCTTCTAAAACGACACCTCCATTTATAAAAACGCCTTCACAACCTGAAATTTTAATCCCATTATGCGCTGATGTTAAATTTATTGTGGATGGTATTGCATAGGTGTTTGCTTCCAGTATAATTTCTGTTGTTGAGGCACCACCAATAATATTGTCAATTGCATCCAAAAACTGAGCAGTATTTGATACGGTAACAGTTTGCGCATGTAAACCTAACCCAAATAATAGAGCTACACACAAGTAACTAATTTTTAAAAATTTTCCATTCAACATAATTCAATAATTAGTTTTTCTTTATGTAATTAAAATCTTGAGGATGCCTGAAATGTGAAATGACGATGCTATTTAAATCCCGTTACCAACAGAAATCACAACGATACCTACTACCATACAAGCCAGGCCGAAGTATAAATAATTTCTTGCTTTTGGTGAAGCTGTCGCCCATTCTTTGGTGAGTAAACCACTCACAATCGCTGTTGCAACACAAGATGTATTAAAAATTGCATATCCAACAGTATTTCCCGCTGCTCCTAATTTAAACGCTGCAAAGGCAAACAATGCCGAAGCCGCATAATGAAAAACGGCCATTATTGCAATGAGCCCTAAATTTTTAGCAAAATAGGTTGTTTTAAATGTTCCCCAACTCTTTTTCTTAGTAATTTCAAATGCAAAATAAAATGCCATTACAATACCGCCACTAATAAAAATTGGAAACATAACGGCAACTGCGGTAACCCATTCAGGATTCCCAGCTGCTTGGCAAGCTTCATGAATAATTGGTCATCCAACCGCATTGGCATAACTAAAACCAGTTGCCAATAAACCTCCAATTACAGCAATTAAAATTCCCGTAACTACCGATCCTTTATTTCCGTTTTCTCCAGCTTCTTTTTGATCCTTCTCTCTAATTAACCCGGCTTTCCCATTTGCTACAACTCCAATTAACACGACTGCTAATCCAGCTAAAATGGTTAAAAATGTATTTGTAGGTGGAATTTCATCAACCACAAATGGCAATAATGAACCTACTAAAATTACAGTTCCTATAAACAATGAAAAACCTAAGGACAATCCTATATGATTGATTGCTTTACCCCACATCATAACACCTATTCCCCATAAAAAACTTGCGGCAGCCATTTTAAAAATCACATCGGTTGGAATGGCAGCAACGATATCACCAAATCCATTAATAAGTGTTAACGAGGCAGCAATTGGAACCACAAACATGGTTAACATAAAAAACAAACCCCAAGTATTTTCAAATTTGAAATCTTTGGTGAATTTTTCTGGTAATGCGTATAAACCTAGCATTAAACCTGCAAATACAGCTAATATTATTCCTTCAATCATGATTAAGTTATTTTATTATTAGTTTGGTTAATTTATTTATTACCATCCAAATTTAAAGATGGTTGTACTTTTAAATTCTTCTCCTGCTTTTGTTATGGTTTTTGGAGAATTTTCAATATTTGGTCCATTTTGATAGCGGTGCGTTTCACAACAGAAACCCTTATATTTTCCGTATTGTTCGCCGTTTTCTCTTTTTATTTCATTTGAAGTATATTTTCCAGTGTACAATAACATACAAGGCTCCGTTGATAAAACAGTTAAAGATCTTCCAGACGCAGGGGATTTTATGTTTGCAACTTCTTGCAAATCAAAATTTGGGTTATCAAAAACATAAAAATGCTCAAAACCTTCTCCCATGGCTTCGTGAACATTACCTATTTTTTTTCCTACTCTTAAATCATCTGCCTTACCTTCAACATTCACAATTTCACCAGTTCCTGCACCAGTTTCATCCATTGCCTGTCTTTTTGAAGTATTTACTTGGGCAATATGATCTTCAACAGTTGACGAAAAACCATTTAGATTGAAATAGGTATGATTTGTTAATGCCAACGGTGTATCCTGATCTGGTGTTGCACTGTAATCAATTTTTAACTCGTTGTTCTCTGTTAATGTAAATTGCACTGAAACCTCAACGTTTCCAGGATATCCTTCTTCTAAATCTTTACTAGTTAAAGTCATTTTTACAGAAGCCTCCTTGTTGTTCTCAACTACTTCAGCACTCCATACCCTTTTATCAAATCCAACAACACCACCATGCAAATTATTATCGCCACAGTTAGCCGCTAATTGATACTCTTTTCCGTTTAAGGTAAATTTTGCATCTTTAATTTGCGAACAATAACGACCTACAGTACTTCCAAAATAGGGTGAATTTGCTTTGTATTCTTCACCAAAATAACCTTCCAACGTATCAAATCCACAGGCAATATTTTCTAATTTTCCTTTTGAATTTGGAACAATTAATGAAGTCACAGTTGCACCATAATTGGTGATTTTAACTTCAATTCCATTGTTGTTTTTTAATGTATATATGTCAATTTTTTCACCCGAAAGAGTTCCAAAATCAGCTATGTTGGTTTTCATGTGTTTATATTTATTGTTTTTTAATGGTCACATGCTGTTCGCTATTAATCATTCCCTTAGGTAAGAAAGAGTTTAACATGCTCGTTTCATAATATTAACTATTTGGTTTGCATATTATTTTTATTGCTCGTATTGGCTCAATTTCCCCCAGTCAAAAACAACCCCTGTCCCTGGCTCATTAGAAGCTACGGCCCTAAAGTTTTCAACTACCAAAGGTCTGGTTGTATATTCATCTATGGGAAAACTATGCACTTCTAACCACCCAGCATTTGGTTGTGATGATACCAAACTCACATGCAATTCTTGCATACCGTGAGAGCATACAGGTATGTTATTTTCCTGAGATAGTTTTGCTGCTTTTAACCAGCCACTTACGCCTCCACAATTGGAAGCGTCAGGTTGGATAAATGATAATTTTGACTGTTCAAAGGCATACTCAAACTCGTGAATGGTATGTAAATTCTCGCCCATTGCTAAAGGCATACCAGTAGCATCTGCAATTGCTGCATAGCCTTTATAATTATCGGGAATGGTTGGTTCTTCAAACCAATAGATATTGTATTGTTTGAATGCATTTGCTGCTTTAATGGCTTTTTCAACACTCATTGAATAATTAGCGTCCACCATAAAAGTAACATCCGGTCCAATTAATTCCCGAACTGCTTTAATACGTTCTATATCTTCATTAAGATCTTCACGACCAATTTTAATTTTTACAGCATTAAAACCGTTCGCCAAATAACCTTTAATATTGTTCAATAATTTTTCTAAAGGAAACATTAAATCAATTCCTCCACAATAGGCTTTACAAGAATTATTGGCTCCTCCAGCTACTTTCCATAAAGGCTGCTTTAATTTTTTACAACGAATATCCCATAAAGCAATATCCACCGCAGAAATTGCAAAAGAAGCAATACCTCCTCTACCTACATAATGAATATGCCATTCTAAAAAATCATAAATTCCTTCAATATCAGTTCCATCTTTCCCAACCAACACATTTGAAAAATCGTGTTCAATCATTGCTTTGATGGCATGACCTCCTTTACCACCTGTATAAGTGTAACCTGTGCCTTCACTCCCATCTTCCAAGGTAATAGTGGCAGTAACCAGTTCAAAATCAAAATGGTCTCCATGTTTTGCATCAGACAACACTTCTGGCAAGGGAACTTTAAATAATTTTACGTCTACTTTTGAAATCTTTGTACTCATTTATTTTTTGTAATAAAACACTTGTAGCAGTTTTACCACAAGTGTTTAATAATAGTATTAACCTTTAAATTTTACATAGAAAGTTTTTTTCTCCATATATTGCTCAAAGCCATATTTTCCATCTTCACCACCCGTACCACTTAATTTATAGCCATTATGAAATCCTTGATGTTGTTCTCCATGACCTCTATTCACATAGATTTCACCATACTCTAATTCATCGTTACATTTCATAATAGTGCTCATATCATTTGTAAAAACCATGGCAGCCAATCCGTATTCACAATCATTTGCATACCCAATTACTTGTTCAAAAGAATTGAATTTCAAAACTGGTAAAATTGGTCCGAAAGATTCTTCGTGAACAATCGTCATATCTTGCGTTACATCTGTTAAAATAGTTGGTTCAAACCAATACCCTTTTTCAAATTCTGCCCCAGCAGGACGTTTACCTCCATGTGCTAAAGTAGCTCCTTCTTTTAATGAAACGGCTACCAAATGCTCCATAGCCTTTAATTCATTCGCATTCACTTTCGGCCCCATATCAGTATCATCTAACATTGGATCTCCAACTTTAAGTGCAGCTACTTTAGGCATAAATTTTGCCATAAAAGCATCGTAAATATTTTCGTGAACATATAAACGCTCATTACAAGTACAAACCTGACCACAATTATCAAAACGAGAATG
>JADWMI010000101.1:5678-7045 GCA_015767395.1 Bacteroidota bacterium
CCCAATTCTAAAGTTGCCAATGGTGTTTCAGAAGTCGGTTTAATTACAATGGTATTTCCTGCAACTAAAGCCGGACCTAATTTACGTCCTGCCAATGCCAATGGAAAGTTCCAAGCAGTTATTGCTACCACAACACCTCGTGGTATTTTTTGAATCCAAATTTGCTCATCTGGATTGTCAGAAGGAATAATATCCCCTTCAATTCTTCTAGCACCTTCACAAGCATATTCAATAAAAGAAGCTGTTACAGCAACTTCCATCTTTGCAACCTTTAGTAATTTCCCTTGTTCTTTCACCAACAATTCTGCCAAATAATCACTGTTATTTTTTATTTCCTCAGCTAATTTATACAATAGTTCTGCTCTCTGACGTGGCGGTAATTTTCGCCATTCTTTTTGAGCCTTTTCAGCAGCTTGCAAAGCATCCTCAACATCTTCTTCAGATCCATTTTGAACTGTTGCTACTACTTCACCTGTAGAAGGACTTAATACTTCTGAAACATTTCCTGAAGCCGTTTTTCTCCATGCTCCATCAATAAATAACTGATATTCTTTTATTTCTGACATACTTATTTTTTTATTGTTATTGGAAATTATCTTCCCATCCATCCACCATCAACTAAAATGACAGCTCCGTGCATATAACTTGCAGCTTCCGAAGCTAAAAACACTGTTGGTCCTGCAAAATCTACCGCCTCACCCCATCTTCCTGCTGGAATACGTGATAAAATAGATTCTGCTCTTACAGGATCATTTCTTAAAGCTTCTGTATTGTCTGTCGAAATATATCCAGGTGCAATCGCGTTAACATTCACACCTTTTCCAGCCCATTCATTGGCAAAAGCCATCGTCATTTGACCAATAGCTCCTTTACTTGCTGCATATCCTGGCACTGTTATTCCACCTTGAAAAGTTAATAAGGAAGCAGTGAAAATAACTTTCCCCGAACCTCTTTCAATCATATCTCTACCAAATTCACGCGTTAAAATAAACTGTGCATTTTGGTTTACTTCAATTACTTTATCCCACATTTCATCTGGATGTTCAGCAGCAGGTGCTCTTAAAATAGTTCCTGCATTGTTCACCAAAATATCTACTTGTGGATGGTCTTTTTTAACTGCTGCGATAAATGCATACAACGCTTTTCTGTCTGAAAAATCACATTGGTACCCACTAAAGTTTTTACCAACAGCTTGCACTTCTTTTTCAACAGCGCTACCAGATGATTCTAAAGTTGCAGATACACCAATTATATTTGCACCTGCCTCTGCTAAACCAATAGCCATTGCTTTTCCAATGCCTCTTTTACAACCTGTTACCAAAGCTGTTTTTCCTTCTAAACTGAATTTATTTAAAATACTCATTTTT
>JADWMI010000101.1:7145-8190 GCA_015767395.1 Bacteroidota bacterium
CCTCTAATTCCGGCAACCTCTGTCATAACATCCAAGGCTGGTTGAACACCTGCAACTTCAAAAACAACATCAGCCAAACGGCCTTCCGTTTTTTCTTTTACGTAGGCTACTAAATCCACATTAATAGGATTTACAGCATCAAAACCTAAAGATTTTGCTTTTGCTATTCTGGCTTCATTTACTTCCGAAATAATTACATTTGCACCTACTTCTTTAGCAACCATAGCGACTAACAACCCTATTGGACCACCACCTAAAACAACTGCAGTTTCACCTGCAACCAAACCACTCATTCTAACATCGTGCGTTGCTACAGACAATGGCTCTATTAATGCAGCTAATTTTAAATCAGTATTTTCTTTTAACTTATGCAGAGTGAAGGTTGGAACATTCCAATATTCTTGCATCGCTCCTGGGCTATCTATCCCAATAAATTTTAATTCTTCGCAGATATGGTTAAAACCCTTATCAGAAGCTTTCACCAAACGATCATCTAACGGACGAACCACTACTTTATCTCCTATCGCATAATCCGTAACGCCTTCGCCAAGGGCATCAATTATACCAGACATTTCGTGGCCAATAGTTTCAGGGAAATTTACACGTTTATCCATCATCCCATGGTAAATATGTACGTCTGTTCCACAAACACCCACATAGGCTACTTTAATTCTTACTTCACCTTTTGATGGTTGCTCAATTTCTTTTTCGATTACTTTGAAGGTTTTATTCCCTTCATATTGTGTTGCTTTCATATTATTTTAATTATTCAAATAACAAACTTGATTTATATATGAACAAATCTAAAACTTCACAACAAACTATTATACCACAAAAAGCACGTATTGTAACACGCAGCTCACAATACAAAAAAATGCATCTCAGAAAGTAAATCTGAAATGCATTTATCTATTTTATAAAACTATTTTTCTTTAGAAGAAAATAAGTTTATTTAAGAAATTTCAACCGTTTATTCTTTAATAATTTTAAAGGAACCTTTTGAACCATCAATGGTTACATTCATAAGGTAAACACCTTTCACTAA
>JADWMI010000352.1 GCA_015767395.1 Bacteroidota bacterium
CTTTCATTTGGATTTGTTGCTTCTATTTTTTTAATGACCAATGGTGTAAATGCAGTTTTAGGTGCGTTTGAATATTCATACCATATTAAAGAAATGAGGAATGTAATTAGGCAGTACCTAGTTTCTATGGGAATGGCAATAATTTTATCTGCAGTGCTATTAGCAACAATAGCCATCAATGTTTATTTTGCTATTGGGATACATGATTTAATAGAAAAAGGTTGGGTACAAAATGAAGGTTTTTGGCTAAAAAATGGAGGCATAGTTTTCTTTCTAGTCCTTATATTTGTTTCAGTTTCGTTTTTGTATAAATACGGAACAAAAAAAACAAAAGATTTCACCTATATACCGGGGGCATTGTTAACCACATTGTTAACCATTGTAATGTTTAGGTTGTTTGCCATATATGTAGTGAAATTTTCGAACTATAATGAATTGTATGGATCCATTGGAACTTTACTTGTTTTAATGCTATTTGTTTGGATAAACTCTATCATCCTATTACTTGGTTTTGAGCTGAACGCAAGTATCAGCCGTTTAAAAGAATTTCACACAAAAAATAATTAGATATGAAAGTGATCGCAATGATTCCTGCTCGTTTTGAGGCAAGTCGATTTCCAGGGAAATTAATGAAAGATTTAGCAGGGAAAACAGTTGTTTTAAGAACTTATGAAGCTACAAAACAAGCTAATTTATTTGATGAAGTTTACGTAATAACAGATAATGATATCATTTTTAATGAAATAATTTCAAATGGTGGAAAAGCCATAAAAAGTAAAAAAGAACATGAATCTGGCAGTGATCGCATAGCTGAAGCTGTTGAAAATTTAGATGTTGATATTGTTGTGAATGTGCAAGGTGATGAGCCTTTTACGCAAATGAAACCACTGCAAAATTTATTAGAAGTTTTTAAAACAGATAAAAAAAATGAAATAGCAATTGCTTCATTAATGTTTAGAATGGATGATGAAACCGAAATTAACAATCCAAACAATGTAAAAGTTGTGACTGACGAACAAAATTTCGCCATGTATTTTTCACGTTCTCCAATTCCTTATCCTAGAGAAAAATCTACGGCTGAATACTTTAAACATATTGGAATTTATGCCTTTAGAAAGGAAGCTTTGTTACAATTTACAAAACTACCAATGAACCGTTTGGAGGCTACAGAAAAATTAGAAAATCTTCGATTTTTAGCGAACGGATTAAAGGTGAAAATGGTTGAAACAGATCAAATTGCGATTGGAATTGACACGCCCGAAGATTTAGAAAAAGCAAACGCTATTTTTAATAAAAAGTAAAAAATTATTATTTATAAATATGAACACCATTAAAGAACCTAAAAACTTCATAAAGTCATTGCAAATAATTCATTTGGTATTATTAATAGGTGTATTACTATTTGCTGCTTATGTGGCTTTTACAGCAAAAGACCAGTTATTTTTCTCCTATCAAGAAGACAAGGCATTTTTGTATTTGGCAATTTTGATCTCATTTATAGGTAATTTATCCAGCAAATATTTATTTGCAAAATTATTGAAACAAATTCCTGAAAAGGTTGATTTAACTGAAAAATCAATAAAATATAGTACTGCACACATTTTTAGAATTGCTATGTTAGAATTTCCAGCTTTAATGTGCTCAATTTTCGTATTGTATTCTAACAATAGTTTTTATTTTATTTTAGTGGGAATCTTAACCTTTATGATGTTGGTGTTGTTTCCTACCAAAGATAAATTCACAAATGAGGTTGAACTTACAGACAAAGAGAAATCAATGTTAGAAAAGCTTTAATTAGTTTTTTAAATTTCAGATATTTGCAAACTAATTTTTAATAATGGCACAAAAACCAAGCATACCAAAAGGAACACGTGATTTTTCACCTACTGAAGTTGCGAAACGCAATTATATTTTCTCTACCATAAAGAAAGTTTTTGAAGTATACGGGTTTCAACCTATAGAAACACCAAGTTTTGAAAATTCTTCAACATTGATGGGGAAATATGGAGATGAAGGAGATCGCTTGATTTTTAAAATTTTGAATTCTGGGGATTATCTTTCAAAAGTTGATGATGATTTGTTAACTTCAAAAGATAGCTTAAAAATAACGTCATCAATTTCTGAAAAAGCATTGCGTTACGACTTAACAGTACCCTTTGCACGTTATGTAGTGCAACACCAAAACGACATTGAATTTCCTTTTAAACGTTATCAAATGCAACCTGTATGGAGAGCAGATAGACCACAAAAAGGACGCTTTAGAGAGTTTTACCAATGTGATGCTGATGTGGTTGGAAGTAGAGGCTTATGG
Source organism: Bacteroidota bacterium (assembly GCA_015767395.1). The sequence goes on from JADWMI010000352.1 coordinate 2,312, forward strand.
CAGGAAGTTGAATTTGTGCAATTATACGATGCTGTTTTTAGTAAGTTAAAATTGGTTGGTACGACTATCAAACTTAACAATCGAAAAATATTGGCTGGTATCGCTGAAATTATTGGCGAAGCAGACAAATTAATTGATTTTACGGTTGCCCTTGATAAGTTAGATAAAATAGGGGTAGCAGGTGTTACGAAAGAAATGATTTCCAAAGGAATATCTGAAACGGCAATTGAAAAAGTGCAACCTTTGTTTAGTTTTAATGGCAGTAATCAAGAAAAATTAAATCAGCTTGAAGAAATGTTGGCTAAATCTGAAGAAGGTTTAAAAGGTGTAAATGATTTACGTTTTGTTGTAAGTAATATTGAATCTTTAGGATTGCAAACGGCAAATTTAGACTTGGATGTAACTTTAGCACGTGGTTTAAATTATTATACAGGCGCTATTTATGAGGTTTCGGCACCAGAAGGTGTAAAAATGGGCTCTATTGGTGGTGGCGGAAGATATGATGATCTGACGGGAATATTTGGATTGAAAGATGTTAGTGGCGTTGGGATTTCGTTTGGTTTAGATCGTATTTACTTGGTATTGGATGAATTGAATTTATTTGAGGCGGTTGAATTGCCAAAACCAAAAATATTATTTATTAATTTTGGGGAGACAGAGGCTACTTATTGTATGAAGGCTTTGGTTGAATTGAGAAAATTGAATA
>JADWMI010000353.1:0-1066 GCA_015767395.1 Bacteroidota bacterium
CATCCAATTATTATTAAAACATTTTCAAAAGATACTGGTATTGCTAAAGTGTCGTTTTTTACTGAAGAAGGCATTTTGGAGAGTGAAGGTGAAATGAAAAAGGAATTGCGCGTTGGTAAATGGCTTTTTTACTACAAAGAAGGCAAAACCATTATTTCAGAAGAAAATTATATAAATGGTCTTCTACATGGCGTGTCTAAAACCTATTATAAAGATGGAAAAACAACTGAAATATTGTTTTATAAAGAAGGTAAGTTAAATGGAAATATCCAACGTTTTTCAGATGAAGGTGTTTTATTGGACGATTTAAATTACACAAATGGTAAATTAGAAGGTTTGGCAAATTATTACGATACATTTGGAAAATTAAGAGCAACTGGTAAGTATAGGAATGATGAGAAAATTGGTGACTGGAAATATTTTGAAAATGGAGCGGAAGTAAGCCAAAAATCGATAAAACAACAATAAAAAATTAGTTATGACTTTAAATCCAATAGTATCTGCAAAATGGCTTATGGAAAACATTGACATTCCTAATCTTGTTATTTTAGATGCAAGTGTTAAAAAAAATGTTTCAGGTTTAACGCCAGAATTTCCAAAGCTTCAAATAAAAGGAGCCAGGTGTTTTGACATGGAAACCATTTTTTTTGATAAAGAAAGTGACCTTCCAAATATGATTCCCAATCCCAAAGTTTTCACTCAAGAATGTCAAAAATTAGGCATTGGTAAAAATAGCATTATTGTTGTTTATGATAATTTAGGTATTTATACAAGTCCACGTGTTTGGTGGATGTTTAAAGCAATGGGACATCATCATATTGCTGTTTTAGATGGTGGATTGTCTGCTTGGAAAAAAGCAGGTTTACCTTGTGAAAATCCAATTTTAGAAAAAATAAATCAAGGAAATTTTGAAGCCCAATACCAACCTGATCTTGTTAGAAATTCAGACTTCATTTTGGATAATGTGGACAATGATGATATCTTAATTTTAGATGCGCGTTCTGAAAAAAGATTTGATGGAAGTATTCCAGAACCTAGAGAAAATATGGCTAGTGGTCATATTCCA
>JADWMI010000353.1:1166-3014 GCA_015767395.1 Bacteroidota bacterium
ATTTGATGGAAGTATTCCAGAACCTAGAGAAAATATGGCTAGTGGTCATATTCCAGGTTCAAAAAATTTACCTTACAACAACGTGCTGGAAAATGGCAAGATGAAATCAAAAGCTGAATTAAAGAAAATATTTGAAACTATAAATATAGCCGATAAGCAACTTGCTTTTACTTGCGGATCAGGTATTACAGCTTGTATTATTTTATTGGCGAGTGAATTGATAGTACCCAATAAAAAATCGTTGTACGATGGTTCTTGGTCCGAATGGGGGCAATTGAATAAGTTTCCTGTTGAATGCTAAATAGAATTCAATATATTTGATTAATTAAAAATGGGAATAAATTCATTTCAAATTAGAAAGTAATTATTATGAAGCAAATAAATATTTTAGCTGAAATCGAGAAAATATTAAAGGATAATTTAAGCTTTAATGGGTCGGATGACAATTCTGATACAGAAATAGATTCAGAAACAAATGGTGAAAAATCTACTAAAGTAGGACCAATTAGAGCAATAATTAATTTATTGATTTCCTTTTTTGTAAGTGTTATCAAGGCTCCTTTTGAATTGATACATATGTACATTAAAAGAGAAATATTCGCAATCATTAGAAAAGAATTGAGACTGTATTCTTTTGTGATTATTTTATTAGGTATTTTATTTACCATTTTTATTGTTTTATGGTTGCTTATTTCTTTGGCTATTGGGGTTTATTTTGAAGAAGAAGGCGCTTCCTTTTTAACTTCAGTATTGTATGTAATAGCCTTTCAATTAGCATCCTTCGCTATTATTGCATTTATAACTTACAAAGTTTCTAAAAAAATTAAATCACTTAAATTACTTAGAGATCCACTAAATTAATTGATGTCAATCAACCTAAATTAAATTTAACATTTCATTACTAAAAGTTATGCGTAACTTTGCATCCTAAAATTTTTAAATGAAACGAGTAATTGTAGGACTTTCGGGAGGCGTAGATAGCAGTGTAGCAGCCTATTTACTAAAAGAGCAAGGCTATGAAGTTATTGGCCTGTTTATGAAGAACTGGCACGATGATTCTGTAACTATTTCCAATGAATGTCCTTGGCTTGAAGATAGTAACGACGCTATGATTGTTGCTGAAAAATTGGGAATTCCGTTCCAAGTAGTTGATTTAAGTGCAGAATATAAAGATCGTATTGTAGATTATATGTTTAAGGAATATGAAATGGGGAGAACCCCTAACCCTGATGTATTGTGCAATCGTGAAATTAAATTTGATGTTTTTTTAAAAATAGCATTGGAATTAGGTGCAGATTATGTTGCAACTGGACATTATTGCAGAAAAGGAGAAGAAGAAATTAACGGTGAACAGGTTTATAAGTTATTGGCTGGAAAAGACAATAATAAAGATCAGTCTTATTTTTTATGTCAGTTATCGCAAGAACAATTGACAAAAGCAATGTTTCCAATAGGGGAACTAACAAAGCCTGAAGTTAGAAAAATAGCAGCAGAACAAGATTTAATTACTGCCGACAAAAAAGATTCACAAGGTTTGTGTTTTATTGGTAAAGTTCGATTGCCAGAATTTTTGCAACAAAAATTAGAGCCAAAAGAAGGTGTAATTGTTAAAGTTTCAAACGATTCAGAAATTTACAATCGAGAAATTCCAGTATTTAATTCAAAAATTGAGGAATTAACTTTTTTCTCTAAAAAGTACACCTACACTAAAAATGATGGTAAAGTTGTGGGCAATCATCAAGGTGCTCATTATTTTACAAAAGGCCAACGTAAAGGATTGGCTGTTGGAGGCATGAAAGAACCGTTATTTGTAATAGATACCGATGTTAATGAAAATGTAATTTATAC
>JADWMI010000354.1 GCA_015767395.1 Bacteroidota bacterium
CTTCTTTGTAAATCAAATTCAATTTATTTCTATTAGCTAAATCATTTATCGTTTCAATAAAAGTCTCTCTATATTTTAGATTAGTTGGTTTTTCTATTTCTACTTTTTCACCACTTTCTTCAATTTTTACAAAATTACTTGCTCTATCAAATGTAAAATGTACTTCTTTATTATAATGTAAATCAGAATAAAAACTATTGATATTCTTTTTTGATGAACAGCTTGAAAAGGAGATGGTTATGATTGTGGCAAAAACAAGTTTTATTCTTAAAGTATGAATTGAAATCATTCATTAAATTTTTAATAATTAGTTTTCTAAATATATTTTACAATTCGTTATATCTAATTAATACTAAAACTTATACCTATGAGTATCCATATTAAACAAATTTTATACTTTTTTATTAATTATTTAAATAAGCCAATAACAGATGACCTAATTAAGTTTACCCCATAAAAAACACCCCAAACCATTAATAGTTTAGTTCAATGTGTATTTAAAATATGTGTTGATTTTTTAGCAATTCTTTTTTAGGGGTCTTATATGCTATGAAATTAAGTAGTTTTTTAAAAAAAAACATGATGATAATTATCAGCAACCTAAAATTTAGGTGCTATTTAAAAAAATATCAGATTGGACTATTCAATAATATAGCCTATTTCTAAAACAATACATTTAATTATCGTAAAATTGCATGTTGAAATCAATGGCTAATAATTTAGCGCAATCAAAAACAAAACCGACATAAAATGAGTCGTAAAAAGCACTGTAACATCCCCATATTTATTCCTGAGTTGGCCTGTCCACATCAATGTGTGTTTTGCAATCAGGAAAAAATAAGCAATACTTTTTCGGTCCCAACCCCAAATGAAATTGGTGAAATAATAGATAGTTACCTCGCAACAATTTCTATAGGCACCGTAATTAATATTGCTTTTTTTGGAGGTAGTTTTACATGCATTCCGCAACAGGAAATGATTGCCTATTTAAAAGTAGCACGTACCTACGTAAAAACAGGTAAAGTTCAAGGCATTCGCATCTCTACAAAACCAGATTATATTACAAATCCAATTTTAGATATTTTGGAACAATATGGTGTTACCGCTATTGAATTAGGTGCCCAATCTACAAATGATAAGGTGCTGGTAAAATCAGGTAGAGGCCATAAGTTTGATGCCATTGAAAATGCATCCAAGCTCATTCGCAAAAGAAATTTTGAACTGGGACTGCAAATGATGCTCGGGTTGCCCCATGACACCTTAGAATTATCTTTACAAACAGCCAGAGATATTGTTCGTTTAAAAGCAGATACAACACGTATTTACCCAACAGTTGTGGTAAAAGGAACCGTTTTAGAGAAAATGTATAAAAAAGGAGAATACAAGGTTCTTTCAATGGAAGATGCCCTAAACTGGAGTAAAGAAGTCCTAAAAATATTTAACGAAGCTAAGGTAAAAGTATTAAGAGTTGGCTTGCATCCTTCGGACGAATTAGAATTGGGGAAATCATTAGTTGCTGGCCCTATCCACCCTTCATTTAAAGAAATGGTGTTGTCTGAATTATGGAGTGATGCATTAAATGAAAAACAACTCAACAAAGGGAAATCAATCATTCATGTGTCTAAAAATCAATTGAATTATGCTATTGGTTATAAAGGAAAAAACAGAAATGAATTTCTAACCAAAGGATATGAACTCAAATTTGTAGCAGATGAAACGCTAAAAGATTTTGAATTAAATGTATGCAATAATTGACAAAAGAACGCCTTTAGCCGTAAAAAAGAACCTTGAAAAATATACAAGTGATATTTTTGAGTTTTCGAGCGATGAGATCACATACAGCGCCATTTCTGGTCATCCAGATATATTTATGTTTCAAGATGCCAATAAACTAATATTGGCGCCTAACACCCCAAAAAAATTAATAAATTTTCTTGATAAAAAAACCGTGAATTATTCCTTAGGAAAAAATCCTGTAGGAGAAAAATTGGACAGTAGTGTCTTGTATAATTGCCTTAGCACCCAAAAATATTTCTTTTGTAAAAAAGGAAAACCCGATAGTTCCATTCAAAAATGGTGTTCCACAAAACAACTTGTAAATATCCCTCAATCCTATGCTAGGTGTAGCATGTTTGCGGTAGAAAATAAAATAATCACTTCTGACAAGGGCATTGTTAAAGTGCTTGAAAGTTCTCAACTGGAATATTTTTATTTTGATCCTTCAGAAATCACCATTAAAGACCATAAAAATGGTTTTATTGGCGGAACAATGGGTGCTACTGATAACAAGCTGTTTTTTTTAGGAAATATTTTAAAACACAGGGATGGAAAAGCACTCGACAAATACCTTTCTGCGCTTGGAAAACAAGTCATCTGCTTAGGTAATGATTATTTGTATGATGGTGGTGGTATCTTTTTTGTCTCTTCAACGTAATGTGTACTTTTCCTTTAGACTTTTTAATATTTCCAAATATCAAAAAAAATAGCAACTTCGTAAGCTTAGCATCGTATCTATTAAATACTTTTTTATAAAATAGCTAACCAATCACTATGAAACCATTCAATTACTTTTAACTGCAATTCTTTTATTGCCTATTGCATCCCAGGCTCAAAAAAGAAAAGTACTGCCAGTATTCATAACAGTACTTTTCTCATATTTTACTATTTTTTAGACATATCTTTAATTAAATCATTCAACATCTTAAGCTCTAAAGTTTGCAATGCTCCTGAGCCTTTTCCATTACCACCTCCTGAAACAATTGTAGGGAACGTAATTCCATTAGGCCCTGCCAATGCTTTGGCAACACCAATAGCTCTTTCATTGTCTTTTTCTGCTTGTTCTAAAGGTGAAAGACCTGCAAGTACTTTCAATCTATCTCCTTCTGCTTGCGCTTTCTTAGTAGCCAATTCTGCTGCAGCATTAAGTATGGCCGTTTCTTTATTCTCAGCAGCAACTTCTTTCACCATTTGTGCTCTAATAACCGCTTCTAATTTAGCCGAATTTTCTCTTGC
>JADWMI010000355.1 GCA_015767395.1 Bacteroidota bacterium
GAAATTTCACATCCACATCCTGGTAAGGTAAAACTGTTTGATGTTTCATGCCATGGAAAGGAGGTGTTATATTTATTATTTTCCCAATAAAATTTAGTTCTTTCTTTTTCCGAATTTCCAATTTCATTCATAGTATCCGTATCATATAATCTTCCGTTTACCATGGTAAATTGTACACTATTTGAGTTTTCAATATCAACTAAAGGGTTTTCATTTAATACAATTAAATCGGCTAATTTTCCAACTTTTAAGGATCCAATATCATTACCCATTCCTAAATATTCAGCACCATTTATAGTTGCAGCTTGTAGTGCTTCTATGTTGCTCATACCACCTTGTTGTAGCATCCATAGTTCCCAATGTGCACCCAAACCTTGAAGTTGCCCATGAGCACCTAAATTCACCTTTACCCCTTTATCACTTAATGTTTTAACTGTTTTTGATGTTAGAATATGTCCGTTTTTATATTCTTCTAAAGGAATCATGGTTCTATGTCTAGCGCGCGCATCAATAATACCTCTAGGAGTATATTTTAGTAGTTTTTCATTTTCCCAAACATTGTTTGTTTGATACCAATAATATTCACCATTCATACCTCCATAATTAACAATTAGCGTAGGAGTGTATCCAGTTTTACTATTACTCCATAGTTCAATAACATCTTTATAAACTGGCGCAACAGGAATGTTATGTTCTATACCCGTATGTCCATCCATAATCATGGTCATATTATGATAAAAGGTTGATCCTCCTTCTGGGACTACAAAAATACCTTCTTCACGTGCAGCTTGTAGTATTTGTTGGCGTTGGTCGCGGCGAGGTTGATTGTAACTTTTGACAGAAAGTGCACCAAATGCTTTGGTTCGCCTTATAGCAGAACGAGCATCCTCTATGTTGTTTACTTTTGCTTTAAAATCACCATCAGCTCCATATAAAATAAAACCTGTTGAATACAATCTTGGACCAACCATCTCTCCACTTTTAATTAATTCAGCCAAAGTAAAAATGGTTTCAGTATTCGCTGAAGGATCATGAGATGTTGTTACTCCATAAGCCAAATTCGCATAAAACTGCCAATGTTTTTGAGCACTCAGCCCACTGCGAAATCCACCTACATGGGCGTGAACATCAACAATACCCGGCATAATTGTTTTACCAGTTACATCAATTGTTTTTACATTTGAAGGGATTGTTACGCCATCACTTTTCCCTACAAATTCAATTTTGTTTTCATTGATAATAATAGTTCCATTTTCAATAACTTCATCCCCTTCCATTGTGATAATTCTTGCACCAGTAAAAGCGATTTTCCCTGAAGGTTTATCAGCTTTTTGAACAAGATTAACTTTTATTCCTTTTGTGGTAATTGGAGGTATACTATCAGGAGAATTTTTTAAAAATGTAAACCGGTTGAATATTTCATTTGTAAAATATTCTTCACCTAAAGTCCAATGAATTTTTTGACTATCACCAGACCAGTGTAAATTAACACCTGCATCTTTTGAAATTTGAGAAACAGGGATTGATTTGGTTTTGTCATCTAAATCAAAAGTTTTACCAGTTTTAGGCATTGGTGCTAAATAAACCTTATGTAAATGACTATATGCAATCCATTTATTATCAGGGCTTGGAACCAATCGGTTCGCATATTTAGATTTAATTAAAGTTTTTTCATCTTTCCCATTAAGGTCTACACTTTTTAATTCTTTCGTTAATTTTCCAAAAAATGTACCCCCTGTTTGAAGTAAAATTTTGGTATCATTTTCATTGAAAACCGGAAACGCTCCATCTTTTACAATCCATTTATCACCAGTTCCATCAGCATTAACAGTATAAATTCCAGGTTTTTTGGAAAACGTTCTTCCTTGATCACTATTTCCACCCTCCTTAAGATACACAATTTTTGAAGCGTCAGCATTGTACGATGGGGTTCGATAGATCCCTTTTTCTGAAGTTAACTTAGCAATTTTTCTATCTTTTATAGCCATTTGATAAATAGCTCCAAGATTTTTATCATTCCAGGTAACATAAACGATGCTCGTTCCGTCTTTCGAAAAATTTGGTTCAAATTCAAAGTCAGTTCCACTGGTCAATCTTTTTGGTTCACCATTTGGCAGTTTTTTTGTCCATAGATATCCCAAAGCATTGAATACAAGCATTTTTTCATCAGGAGAAGTTACCGCATTTCTAATAACTTTAGAAGTGAATTTTTCCGTAAATACGGGTGTATCAAATTGAACTGTTTTAGCAATTTTAATTATGGCATCCGCTTGAAAAGAAATTGTTTGTAATTCAAGCGTTGCAACATTAATTTTATTTATTTTCCCTCCAGACCAAAAGACAATTTCATTGTTATTTGGCATCCAGTTAAAACCAGGGTAAACACCAAAAATAGCCCAAGTTTCTTGTTGATCTTTACTTAGTTTGTCATAAATAGGCCATTCTTCTCCAGTTTCTAAATCATGAATAAAAAGTACAGATTTTGTTCGTACTCGCCTTACAAAAGCCAGTTTTTTACCATCTCTAGATATTTGAGGTCTTGCTGCTCCTCCTGGTCCTCCAGTTATTGTTTTCGTTTTTCCATTTTCAAAACTATAACGTTTAATGACATAAATTTGTTTATTAGGATCTTTATTGTATTGAAATGAACCACCTGGATACACATCTTCACTATAATATAAATAATTGCCATCAGGAGAGATTGTGGGTTCATTTACATCTTGTTGGTCATTTTTTCTTTTTGTGATTTGTGTACCGGTTCCACCAGTAATATGGTACATCCAAATTTCTCCTGCTCCTAAGGATCGTTGTGAGGTAAAATGCTTACGAGCAAAAATATAATTTCCATCTGCAGACCAAACAGCGTTATTTAAAAGCCTAAATTTTTCTTTTGTTATTTGTTTGGCATTTGTTCCATCCCCATTCATTATCCAAATATTATCACCACCACCCGCATCACTGGTAAAAAGTATCTTACTTCCGTCAGGACTAAAGC
>JADWMI010000356.1 GCA_015767395.1 Bacteroidota bacterium
GGATACGGAGTCTGGAGCTTCTGAAAGTACCATTTACATTCGTTGTGAGTCAGCAAAGAAATTGAAGATCCTTGTAGCGGAAATAAACAACTTTATTCAATTAAATTATGCAACAGCACGTATTAATTATAAAGATGTTGACAATATTTTTAATTTAATTTTTTCTGACGCACAAGCTCCATTGGTTGCCAGGTTGAGAAGTGTAGAAAATTTAGGAGCTAATCAAAACAATCAACTAAAAAAGTTATGGTACCAAGTTCAAGAAAATTTAGGTGATTTAGAATTGAAGCCAATAGTATGGCAAGAGCATTTAACGGTAGTGGCAGATCAAGAAAAATTAATGACTTATGGTGTAGCTCCAAACGCTTTATTTACAGCATTAAAAACAGCTTTTAATGAAAGAGAAATCTTATCAATTATAGACAATCAAAATTTTGTTCCTGTAATATTAGGTGGAGATTCTAAACGCATTCAACAAGTTTTAAGTGAAACAACAGTACAATCAAAAGATAGTGCCATAATCCATGTGAGTAATTTTATAAAAGTAATAAACACCCAAGATATAAAAACAATAGTTGGCGGTGTAGAAGGCGCGTTTTATCCTATAGAATTAAACGTTGATACTGAAAATGTAGCTGCAACAATAAGTACTATAAAAAAGATTGTACATGCAAATAAATGGTATGATGTTAACTTCACAGGAGACTTTTTTTCAAATAAAGAATTAATGGATGAATTAAAAATTGTTTTATTAATTTCATTGATACTCCTCTATTTTATTTTGGCTTCTCAATTTGAATCTTTTGTATTGCCTTTAATAATACTGTTAGAAGTTCCATTGGATTTGGCTGGCTCTTTTTTGTTATTAAAGTTATTTGGGATGAGTTTAAACTTAATGTCTATGATAGGTATTGTAGTGATGAGTGGGATTATTATAAATGACTCTATTTTAAAAATTGATACCATTATACAATTACAACGTAGTGGGCACTCATTAATAAAAGCGTTACTAGTTGCGGGGCAAAGAAGATTGAAACCCATATTAATGACTAGCCTAACTACCATTTTAGCCTTAATTCCTTTATTGTTTTCAAGTGGCTTGGGTGCTGAACTACAAGCACCATTAGCCATTTCAATTATTGGAGGAATGTTATTAGGAACCATCGTTAGTCTTTATTTTATACCGCTTTGCTATTATTATATAGCAAAATTTATAAAAAGCAGCAATCACATTGAACAAGAAGTTATAGAACTTACTGAACAGAATCGTTAATTAGAATCAATAAATATGCTAGAACATAATTTACATATAAGAAAAGCTCAAAAATTAGGAATGTTATTTCTTATGGCTTTTGTAGGGGTGTTTTCAACCAAAAGTTTGGCGCAAGTTCAAAATTCATCTGAAAATGCATTACTAACAATTTCATTAGAAGAAATTTTGACAATTGCCCGTATCAATTCATTGGATGTATTTAAAGCAAAACGTCAATATGAAGTAAATCATTGGAGTTTTAGATCTTATAAATCAAGTATCCTTCCTAAAGTAGATTTGAAAATTGAACCTTTAAACTATAATCGATCAATTGTTGAGCGGTATGATTCTGAACAAAACATAGATGTATTTAGACAACAACAAGTTTTAAGCTCTTACGCCTACCTTTCTCTAAATCAAAAAATAAGAGCTACAGGAGCTACCGTATTTGTAAATTCTAGTTTTGATAGAATTATGAATTTTGGAGATGAAGAATACCTAAATTATATTGTCTCCCCTATTCGAATTGGATTTAATCAGCCATTAATGGCTTTTAATGAGTTTAAATGGGATCATAAAACGGAACCCGTTAAATATTCACTAGCAAAAAAGAAGTATCTAAATAACTTAGCACAATTACAATTGAAAGCAGTTAGCTTATTTTTTAATTGGGCCTTAGCCAGCAACAGAGTTGCTATTGCTAAAGAAAATAATTTATCTGCTACTAAGTTATTTAAAATTGGAAAAAAGAGATATGAAATTGGGGCTATTGAAAAAGATGATATCCTTAACCTTGAATTAGAATTGTTCAATTCAGAAACTAATTTAACAAAATTAGAAAAAGGTTTGGAAAAGGCTGAGGTTGATTTAATGATCTTTTTAAGAAAAAATCAATGGAATTATTCAGCACCAAAACTACCAGAATTAATTTCTAATCTTCATATTGATATTTCACAAGCTAATGAATTGGCAAAAATAAACAATCCCGATTTATTAAACCTTAAATTAAAAAGGATAGTAGGGAATAGAGATTTAGACAGGGCAATTAAAGAAAATAGATTTGATTTATCCTTAATAGCAAGTTATGGTTTAAATCAGCAGGGTGGTGATATTCAAGATGTTTATAGTAGTTTTTTGGATCAACAGATGATTGCCATTCAAATGAATATTCCAATTTTAGATTGGGGTGAGCGCAAAGGAAATATTAAAATGGCAAAAACGAATAAAGAAGTAGTCAATATTGAAATTCAACAGGAAGGTGAAAAATTAAAACAAGAAATATCCTTAAAAGTAACTGATTTTAATTTACAAGAACAATTGGTGTTAGGTGATTTAAGAAGTAAAGAAATTTCTAGAGAATCGTATGAAGTTACACAAAAACGCTTTTTATCGGGGAGTGTAGATTTATTAAAATTAACAAGTGCCCGTAAAAGTTGGCAAGCAGCTTCTGAAACATATATCCAAAGTTTATATAATTATTGGAAATTTTATTATGAAGTACAACAGCTAACCTTGTTTGATTTTATAAATAATAAGGCATTAGAAGCAAACTTTGAAAAGATTGTTGACAATTAACACTCCAAAAAATGACCTATAGAGAAAGAAAAGAAAAAGAACAACATTTATTGTGTTTAATTAAAAAAGAGTGGCTTATTTCATTGGAAAAGATTGCTGTAGATTTTAATTGTAGCGAGAGAACTCTAAAAAGAATGCTATTTAGTTTACGTGAAGACGGTT
>JADWMI010000013.1:0-4365 GCA_015767395.1 Bacteroidota bacterium
TGTATATTTTTTTAGTTGATTTAAACTGCTCAAAAAATCAGAAATTTTATCGTATTTAACGTTATTGACTTTATGATTGAAAGTCGCAATTTTATAAATCAATTTCCAATGATTTCTTATTTCTTTTAAGGCTTTCATATAGGTTGTTTTACTGGGGTCGTAAATATGAGTGGGCTCAGAAATAATACCGTTGAGTTCAATTATCTTGAAGTTTTGTAAACCTGCTAATTCATCAAATGAATTGTATTTAATATCCAACCTTCCATAGAAGAAGTCTGGTATTTGTTGCATAATGGAGTCAATTGCAGTTTCCAACGCTCGGTTGATTAAATAATCACCATTAATAAATTGGGTGCCTTTTGAATGGTTGCCTATTATGTTTAAAATGAATTCCTCACCCTTTTTAAGTACCAACCCAAAGTTTTGTTGATGAAGCTCCGTAAGAAGAGGAAGGTATAAAAGCGCTCTTTTGTCTTTTAATATTAATTCCTTTAAGGTGGTGTTTCCATCACCAGTAATTGTTAGATATTTTTTAATAGTAATAGAAGTTATTTTTCCTTTTGGTTCGTTTGGCAAGCGATGATAAAAAATACCGCACTCATTTTTATAAGCAACAAATTCTTGAATAATTAAATTCAAATTTTGATGTTTTGTAAGGTAATCAATCAGTTCTATTTCAGTCTTAATTCTTTTAACCAATAGGCCTCTAAAACCAATATCAGGTTTTATAATTAATGGAAATTGAATGTTATTTTTACAGAGATTATCTAATGTGTTTTCAATAGGGGCGTTCGCTTTTATAAAAAGGGAAATTGGTTTAAATGCAGCAGGAATCAATTCAATTGTAGCGTATTTTGATTCACTTCCATTTCCAGAATGTTTAATTGATGGGTTTGTAGCGGAAAAGAAAACCAAACTTTTTGCACGCAACGCCAAATAAGCGGCGTACGGTATGTTAGGAAGATAAAACATGTAAGTTGGCCAATATTCCCAAGCTTTAAATTTCATTAGCTTTTATTGAAAAGTGCATTTAAAATAATACGAATACCTAAAAAACCTAAAACAACTGCCGAAATTGCTAAAATAATACCAACGATGAGAAACAAATAATTGTTTTCGTGTTTAATGGCTTTAAAACCGATAGTGATTAGAATAGGAGCGGCTAACAAGAGCGGTAAAGCGCCTAGCTCGTATTTTAACCCCCTAACCAACTCTTTTTTATCTGTTCCCATTGGTATATGTGTTTATTGCTGTTCTAACATTTTTGTGTGTTACAAGCAATGCGTTTGCTTTTTCTTCAGAAATATTTAATTCTTCCATCAGCATTTTCGTACCTCTGTCAACCAATTTATTATTAGACAATTGCATGTCAACCATTTTATTTCCTTTTACTTTTCCAAGCTGAATCATAACACTGGTTGAAATCATATTTAAAATTAGCTTTTGAGCAGTTCCAGCTTTCATTCTTGAACTCCCAGTAACAAATTCAGGCCCAACAATAACTTCAATAGGGTGTTTGGAAACTTTACCAAGCGGACTTCCTTCGTTGCAGGTAATACAACTGGTTAGAATATTGTTTTCATTGCATTTTTCTAATCCACTAATAACATATGGAGTTGTGCCAGATGCGGCTATTCCAATAACGGTATCTAAAGCATTGATATTGAACTTTTGTAAATCTTCCCAACATTGTGTTGTTGAATCTTCTGCAAATTCTACAGCTTTTCTAATAGCAGTGTCTCCTCCAGCAATAATTCCTATGATCAAATCATGTGAAACACCAAATGTTGGTGGACATTCAGAAGCGTCTAAAATCCCCAATCTGCCACTGGTACCCGCGCCAATATAAAACAATCTGCCGCCGAGTTTCATTCTTTCAACAATTGAAGTCACTATTTTTTCGATTGATGGAATTACTTTTTCAACTGCAATGGGTATTGTTTTATCTTCTGAGTTTATATTTTTAAGTAATTCGTTTACCGTCATTTTTTCTAAATGATTGTAATTTGAAGGATGTTCTGTGATTTTTGTAAAACTCATAAGTCAAAAATATAAAAAAGCTTCAACTTAGAGGTTGAAGCTTTTAATTAAATTTATTTAAAATACTTTTAAATATTATCTATAATACTATTCAACGTTTTGCTTGGTCTCATAGCTTGAATTGTTAAAGCCTCATTCGGCTCATAATAACCTCCAATGTTCATTGGGGAATTTTGAGCATTATTTAATTCTGCTACAATAGTCGCTTCATTTTTTAATAATTCAGCAGCAACTGCTGTAAATTGCGTTTTTAGTTCATTGTTTTCATTCTGAGCGGCCAATGATTGCGCCCAATATAATGCTAAATAAAAATGACTTCCTCTGTTGTCAAGTTCACCAACCTTACGAGATGGTGATTTTCTATTGTCTAAAAATTTATCTGTAGCTTCATCAAGTGTTTCAGCTAAAATCAAGGCTTTTGAATTGTTATTGCTTTCACCTAAATGTTCTAATGAAACAGCCAAAGCTAAAAATTCACCTAAAGAATCCCAACGTAAATGCCCTTCTTTTGTGAACTGTTCAACGTGTTTAGGTGCAGAACCTCCGGCGCCAGTTTCGAACAATCCACCGCCATTCATTAAAGGAACAATCGACAACATTTTTGCGCTAGTTCCAAGTTCTAGAATTGGAAATAAATCAGTTAAAAAATCTCTTAACACATTTCCAGTAACCGAAATAGTATCCAATCCATTATTAAGTCTGTCTAGTGTAAATAAAGTAGCGTTATATGGAGACATTATTTGAATGTCCAATCCACTAGTATCGTAATTTGGTAAATAAAGGTTTATTTTTTTAATAATTTCAGCATCATGTGATCTGTTTTTATCTAACCAAAAAATAGCAGGCGTATTGCTTGCTTTTGCTCTTTTAACAGCTAATTTAATCCAATCTTGAATAGGTGCATCTTTTACCTGACACATTCTCCAAATATCTCCATTTTCAACAGGATGCTCAGTTAATACAATACCATTCTCATCAACCACTTGTACTTTTCCATCTCCTGAGATTTCAAAAGTTTTATCGTGAGAACCGTATTCTTCGGCTTTTTGAGCCATTAAACCTACGTTAGGAACTGTTCCCATTGTTCTTGGGTCAAAAGCGCCATGTTCTATGCAAAAATCGATTGTTGCTTGATATATGGAAGCATAACTACTATCAGGAATGACTGCCTTTGTATCTTGAAGTTTTCCTTCGGTATTCCACATCTGACCTGAAGTACGAATCATTGCAGGCATTGAAGCATCAATAATAACGTCACTAGGTACGTGTAAATTTGTAATTCCTTTGTCTGAATTAACCATGGCCACATCAGGACCATTTTCAAAACAAGCCTTAATATCAGCTTCGATTTCAGCTTTTTTATCCTCAGGGAGTAATTGAATTTTTGTTAATAAATCTCCAAAACCATTCTTAACATCAATACCAACACTTTCTATGGATGCTGCATGTTTCTCGAATACATTTTTAAAGAAAGTTCGTACTGCATGTCCAAAAATAATTGGATCAGAAACTTTCATCATTGTTGCTTTTAAATGTAATGAAAACAATACACCTTTATCTTTAGCATCATTAATTTGTGCTTCTAAAAAAGCGAGTAAAGATTTTTTACGCATTACCGTTGCGTCAATAATTTCGCCTTGTAATAATGATAGGTTATCTTTTAAAATAGTAACATTACCTTGTGTGTCTGTACTTTGAATTTTAACAGAAGTAGCATTTGGAATGGTAACGGATTTTTCATTTGAATAAAAATCTCCAGTATCCATTGTAGAAACGTGTGTTTTTGAATCAGCAGACCAGGCACCCATTGAATGTGGGTTTTTTTTAGCGTAATTTTTAACTGCTTTTGGCGCTCTTCTATCCGAATTTCCTTCCCGTAAAACTGGATTTACGGCCGATCCCTTTACAAGGTTGTATTTTTTCTGAATTTCTTTTTCTTCCGCATTTTTAGGGTTGCTAGGAAATAAAGGTAAATCGTATCCTTGTGCTTGTAACTCTTTAATTACAGCTTTTAATTGAGGTACAGATGCTGAAATATTTGGTAACTTAATAATATTTGCATCGGGCATTTTAACCAATACGCCTAATTCTGCTAAATCATCTGAGACTTGTTGCTCAGGTGTTAAACGATCTGAAAATACGGCTAAAATTCTACTGGCTAAAGAAATGTCTTTAGTTTCAATATCAATATTTGAGGATTTTGTAAAAGCTTCTACAATTGGTAAAAATGAATAGGTTGCCAAAGCAGGAGCTTCATCTGTTTTTGTGTAAATAATTTTGGGTGTTGTACTCATATATTTTTATGTGTTTTGAAAGCTATTTTTT